>JAFWRB010000068.1 GCA_017508845.1 Neisseriaceae bacterium
ACTACCAGCAATAATTGCAATGCCCAAAGAAGTAAAAGAAGTAAATAACTTATCGGTAGGTTTAGATGAACTGATGAGACAGAATAAAGTTAATAGCAATGAACTATACTCTGTTATGTTTTATGGAATTTATTTACAAGAAGGGGAAGTATGGTGTAGTTTCGTGAATGCCACTAATAAGCACGGTTCTATCAAATGGACTACTTTGAAAGATTGGATGAAACATCTTCGTGACAGTTATTCTAACACAATTCTTCCTGTTATCATTACCCAAAAATAGGAGCAACACAATGAGCGACAATAATGAAATGTTTATGAATGTGATTTCCCAACTGTTGCAAGGGGAATCTAATGAGAAAATTCAGGAATATAAGGAACAAATATTCAAACGCATTGCCGAAGAAACCGATGTCAAACCCACGCGCATTCCTGCACCGTTGAATATTACCGAAGTGGGGGGATATTTTAATTTAATTCAACAGGTGCAAACCGCTAATGACCCGTCATTGGAAAAACAAAAAGCACGCATGCAACTGGCGTTAATTGCGTCTGCTTTGGGTTTGCCGATGTAGTACTTAAAGACTTAACAGGGAAAAAGCAACTTTCCAATATCTATCAGCAAAAATACAGTGGGTTAGTCTGCCTGTTGTATGCTTGTTTTATTGTCTTGGCAATTTTGCACTGTAAAACAAGTATTATTCAGGCAGCCTGAAAATTTTTCAAAATGCTATAATTCACCGTTTTTTTATTAGCCGAGATTTTTTCAAAATGCAAAATGTATATCAGCCTCAAGCCGTTGAAAAACAAATACAAAATCAATGGGTTGAACAGCAACTTTTCAAAACCACTGAAAACCCAAGTCAGCCCAAGTTTTATTGTTTGTCGATGTTTCCCTACCCGTCTGGGCGTTTGCATATGGGGCATGTGCGTAATTACACCATTGGCGATGTGATTTCGCGTTTCCGCCGTATGCAGGGCTTTAATGTGTTGCAGCCTATGGGTTGGGATTCGTTTGGTATGCCTGCGGAAAATGCGGCGATGAAAAATGGCGGTACGCCTGCTAAATGGACTTATGCCAACATTGACTATATGAAAAATCAGTTGAAAAGTTTGGGCTTTGCGATTGATTGGTCAAGGGAAGTGGCAACCTGTAAGCCCGAATATTATCGCTGGGAGCAGGCTTTATTCTTAAAATTATTTGATAAGGGCTTGATTTATCGTAAAAATGGTACGGTAAATTGGGATCCGATTGACCAGACGGTTTTGGCAAATGAACAGGTGATTGACGGTCGTGGCTGGCGTTCGGGGGCTTTGGTTGAAAAGCGTGAAATTCCGATGTATTACTTTAAAATCACCGCCTATGCTGATGAATTATTGGCAGATTTGGAAAAACTGCCCGATTGGCCTGAACGCGTGAAGTTAATGCAGCAAAATTGGATTGGCAAGTCGTTTGGTGCAACGGTGCGTTTTGCATTAGCCGCTGATAATAAAAAAGGGCTGCCTGAAACTTATCCTGATTATATTCAGGTTTATACCACGCGTCCTGATACGCTGTTTGGGGCAAGTTATATGGCAGTTGCCGCCGAACACCCTGTGGCAAAAGCGGCGGCTTTGGATAATAGTGAAGTGGCTGATTTTATTGAAGAATGTAAATCAGGCAGCGTTGCCGAAGCGGATTTGGCAACAATGGAGAAAAAAGGTGTGCCGACTGGTCGTTTTGCTATCAATCCTGTGAATGGCGAAAAACTGCCTGTGTGGGTGGCAAACTATGTGCTGTGGGGCTATGGGGACGGTGCGGTTATGGCTGTGCCGGCTCATGACGAACGCGATTTTGAGTTTGCTACGAAATATCATCTGCCAATCAAACAGGTAATTAAAAGCACGCTGCCTGAAAATAAACCTTTTGATACAACATCGTGGCAAGATTGGTATGCGGATAAGGAAAATACGCAAAATATCCACAGCGGTGCATTAGACGGTTTGGATTTTCAGGTAGCCTTTGATAAGGTGTGCGAAATTCTGCAACAAAGTGGTGCGGGCGAAAAACAAACGCAATATCGCCTGCGTGATTGGGGCATTTCTCGCCAACGCTATTGGGGCTGTCCGATTCCGATTATCCACTGCGAAGCGTGTGGCGATGTGCCTGTGCCTGAAAGCGATTTACCTGTTAGGCTGCCTGAAAACTTAATTCCAGACGGCTCGGGCAATCCTTTGGCAAAAGAACCTAACTTTTATCAATGTAAGTGTCCTAAATGTGGCAAAGACGCACGGCGAGAAACCGATACAATGGATACTTTTGTCGATTCGTCTTGGTATCAGTTTCGTTATATGTCGCCTGACTTTGACGGCGGAATGGTTGAAGCGAATGCCGCAGCCTATTGGGGCAATGTCGATCAATATATTGGCGGTATTGAACACGCGATTTTGCACCTTTTGTATGCACGATTCTTCACCAAAATGATGCGAGATGAAGGCATTGTGGCGGTTGATGAACCCTTCGCCCGCTTGCTGACACAAGGAATGGTGCTGGCTGGCACTTGGTATCGTGAAGACGCAAGCGGCAAAAAAGAATGGTTTAACCCTGCCGATGTGAAGCCGCAAACGGACGACAAAGGTCGCATTGTTTCAGGCAGCCTGATGACGGACGGCAAGCCTGTGATTTATGGCGGTATGGAAAAAATGTCCAAGTCCAAAAACAACGGCGTTGATCCTGAAAACTTGGTGCAAACCTACGGTGCAGACACCGCACGGCTTTATACGATTTTCACTTCGCCGCCTGAAAATTCGCTCGAATGGTCAGATTCAGGCGTGGAAGGTTCTTTGCGTTTCTTACGCCGAATTTGGACATACTGCGTTGAAAACAAAGACGAAATTCAACCTAATTGTGAAATGCCACAAGATTTTCAGGCAGCCTTAAACGATAAACACAAAAAAATCCGCCGTGAAATTCACACGCAGATTAAATCAGCCAAGTTCGACTATGACCGCTTGCAGTTTAATACTGTGGTTTCATCGGCGATGAAGATTTTTAACGCTACTTCCGAAATTGAAAACGGACAAATCGCACTCAAAACAGAAAGCGTTAAGTCGCTGTTATTGCTATTAAATCCTATTGTGCCGCATATTGCAACCGCTTTGTGGCAAGAATTAGGTTTTGCAGTTGAGATTGCTGACACACAAATGCCACAAGTTGATGAGGCGGCACTCATTGCCGATGAAGTGTTGTATGTTGTGCAAATTAACGGCAAAAAACGAGCCGAAATCACCGTGCCAGCGTCATTCGGTAAGGAAGAAATCGAACAAGCGGCTTTGGCAAATGACAGCGTGCAAAAACACATAGACGGCAAAGCGGTGAAAAAAATCATCGTTGTGCCGAAAAAATTGGTGAGTATTGTGGTGTAATGTTTGTGTGATAAACGCTTTCAGGCTGCCTGAAAGCGTTTTTTAAACAATGTTTCAGGCAGCCAGTATGAATACTTTTCAGATAATCTGAATAAGTGTAGAATGCTGATTATTCATTGTATGAAACCTTTGCAAAACTGGCATCTGTGGCACATTTCTTCGTTGTGCGTTGCTCGAAAACTTGCCTAACTATTTGTTATGTCTTCGTTTTCTGTGCTACTACGCCTTGAAATGCACGCACATCTACCAGTTTTGCAAAGGTTTCTGTATATAAATAAGATAATGCAATACACTATTGAAAAAACAGATGAATTTAACGCTTGGCAAAATGCGATGAAAGACCGCTTGGCAAAGCAAATGGTTTCAATCCGTATTATGCGAGCCGAGCAAGGTAACTTTGGTAAGCACAAATCATTACGCAATGGTGTATCGGAAATGAAGATTGATATAGGCAAAGGTTACCGTGTGTATTACACGATACGACAGCAAAAAATCATTTTGTTGCTGTTAGGCGGAGATAAATCAACACAAGATGAAGACATTAAAAAAGCAATCAAAATGGCGGAGCGAATAAAATGAATGAAATCAAAACAACACCTTACAGCGTATATGATTATTTACAAAGCGAAGAAGATATAGACGCATTTTTACAGGCGGCTAAAATTCAGGCACAAGAAGAACAAGACGACAGCATTTTGCATACCGCTTTGCTCACTGCTGTGAAAGCCAAAGCATTATTGCAATTTGCTCAAAAAGTAGGTGTTGATGAGCCGTCTTTACTCAAACCCAAAGATACGACACAAAGAAAAGAAATTATCAACAAAGGCTTGCTTGCTTATGCTTGATGATTTTTGTGCATATATAAAACCCCTGATTGACAGGGGTTTTTGTTGGCGTATTAAATTAGGTTTCAGGCAGCCTGAAAGATAATCTACTTAAACGATAAGGAGATTGCCACGATGTGAACGAAAGTTCAAATCTCGCAATGACATATCCGTAAGGCGATAAATCGCCAACGGCTCTACCTAAACGATAAGGGGATTGCCACGCCGTAGCGTTGCTACGGCTCGCAATGACATATCCGTAAGTGGCAAGCCACTAACGGCTATGCCACTCTTTCGCAAACAAAGCGTCTAATTTTTGCTCAAAGGCGTGATAGCCTAAATGCTCATACAACTCATTACGCGTTTGCATTATATCAATCACACTTTGTTGCGTGCCATTGTTTGCGATTGCTTGATACACTTGCAAGGCTGCTTTTGATGCTGCACGGAAAGACGATAGGGGATACAGCACCATTTTCACACCTTGTTCGCTTAATTCGGCTTGTGTATATAAAGGTGTTGCCCCAAATTCGGTAATGTTTGCCAAAATCGGCACTTTTACCGCGTTTGCAAAGGCTTTGTACATCGACAATTCTGTCATTGCTTCGGGGAAAATCATATCCGCACCTGCTTCAACGCAAGCGGCAGCACGGTCAATCGCCGCTTGCAAGCCTTCTTTTGCTAATGCGTCCGTGCGTGCCATAATCACAAAGTTTTCATCACGGCGTGCATCGACTGCCGCTTTAATTCTATCGACCATTTCCGCCTGCGACACAATTTCTTTATTCGGACGGTGTCCGCAACGCTTTTGAGCCACTTGGTCTTCAATATGCACCGCCGCAACGCCTGCTTTTTCAAACGCACGCACGGCTCGTGCAATGTTAAATGCTCCGCCAAAACCTGTATCAATATCAACTAACAGGGGTGTATCGGTAATATCGGTAATGCGGCGAGCGTCAATTAACACATCGTCGAGCGTGGTAATGCCCAAATCAGGCAAGCCGCAGGAACACGCTGCCACACCGCCGCCTGATAAATAAAGGGCTTGGAAGCCCGACTGTTCGGCAAGCCGTGCAAAATAAGCATTCACACAACCGACAATCGCCAAAGGATTGTTATTCTCAACCGCTTGACGAAATTTTAATCCTGCACTCATTTTTTCAGCCTTTTTGTAGTATTGAAAGCGAGATTGTAGCACTGATAAGGCATTGTAGGGTGGGCATTCCTGCCCACCGAAATAATAGCAAGCGTTTCAGGCTGCCTGAAACGCATTATTGAGCCAAACATTCTTTTTCACTCATTTTGCCTAAATTTTTAATAGGACGCACTTCAATGACTACTGCATTTTCTCGGTACTGCACACTTAAACAGTCGCCTGCTTGGGCATGTGTTTCGGCAACAATCCAAAATTCTTTATTGCTTATTGCTTGGTTTGGGTCAAAACGGAGTTTATATTTATTAGGACTTTTATGGCGGGTGCGATAGGAATTATCGCTATATTCAACCACAAAGGCATTACTGCTTATCAATGGTGCGTTGCTGTATTTTAATAAAAATATAGCACTTATTTTAATAACACCAAAAATAAATAATAAACATAAACCTATTAAAGTGAAAATAGGTAATTTATTTTCTCCCTTGCGTTCTTTTCTTGAAATAATTACCATTTCAATAATACATACGATAAAAAATATTCCCATTAACGGAACTGTAACACGATGAAATTTATCAGGTCTTAATACATAAGGCGTATTAAAACCTAAATAAATCATTGAAAATAATAAAATAACTACAATTATGGATATAAAACAAAAAGATACTGTATGCTCGTGCATATATTTTTGTATTGAGTTTTTATAGTTTCCTTTTTTAAACTCTTCTTGTTCATATTTTACCATTAAATCCCATACTTGCATTTTATCTTTTGATAAAGTAAAAGATAAAAATAAAAATGTAAATGAGATTAAAGTGATACCTAAATAAAAATCCAAATCAAAATAAATATAAGACACGACCGCAATAATGGCAGGCAATAACGATAATAAGATTAAAACAATTCGTTTATTCATTGAACCAACTCCTTTTCCTAAAAATTTTTTCAGGCAGCCTGAAACAAGCGTTTAGGCTGCCTGAAAAGGGTTTTTGATACACAATTTAAGCAAACAGCCACGCAAACTCTTGTTTGCGTTTGTTTTCAAAGGCTTTAATTTCTTCGGCGTGTTGTAAGGTTAAGCCGATTTCGTCCAAGCCGTTTAACAAACAGTGTTTGCGGTGTTCGGTAATATCGAATGAAAATGCTTCGCCACCTGGTGTAGTAACGGTTTGATTTTGCAAGTTAATCGTTAATTGATAGCCTGTATTTTGGGCGACTTCGTTAAACAGTTTATCGACAATTTCTTCGGATAACACAATCGGCAACAGCCCGTTTTTATAGCAATTATTAAAGAAAATATCGGCAAAAGACGGAGCGATAATGGCACGAAAGCCATAATCGTCCAAAGCCCACGGAGCGTGTTCGCGTGAAGAACCACAGCCAAAATTTTTGCGGGTGAGCAAAATTTGTGCGTTTTTATATTGCGGCTGATTGAGCGAAAAATCAGGATTCAATGGGCGTTTTGAGTTATCCATACCCACTTCGCCCTTGTCTAAATAACGCCACTCATCAAAACAATTCACGCCAAAACCTGTGCGTTTAATGGATTTCAAAAATTGTTTGGGAATAATCGCGTCCGTATCCACATTCGAGCGGTCAAGCGGTGCGACAATCGCGGTTAATTGGGTAAATGCTTTCATTGTTTTTTCCTTATATATCAATAAATTGTAGGCTATGTTTCAACCTATCAACAACGCCGTAAGGCGTTGCCAAGTGTTTTTTCAGGCAGCCTGAAACTTAATTTACATTTTACTTTGCACTTTGTGGGCGGCGTTAGAAACCGCTCTGCCGCCTGCTTCAACATCTTTGCCGACACCTGCAACCGTGTTGCAAGCGGTAAGTGCCAATACAATCGGTATGATGAGTGCGAATTTTTTCATTGTTTTTACTCCTAATATCTTTTCAGGCAGCCTGAAAACAACTGCTGACTGACTACAAGCACTGATTCATTAAATCAGCAGGCATTTTTTCATCGTGTCCCACAATTTGAGCGGGTACGCCGACTACGGTCGAACGCGGCGGGACATCTTTCACAACCACACTGCCTGCCCCAATACGGGCACAATCGCCCACAAAAATATTGCCCAAAACGGACGCATTCGCCCCAATCATCACGCCGTTGCCGATTTTTGGGTGTCTATCGCCCGATTCTTTACCCGAACCGCCCAATGTTACGCCGTGCAGAATGGAAATATTATCGCCCAAACGAGCGGTTTCGCCAATCACCAAGCCTGTGCCGTGGTCGAACATAATGCCTTTACCGACTTGTGCCGCAGGGTGAATATCCACACCAAACACTTCCGACATACGGTTTTGCAAGCAATAAGCCAGCGTCCTACGACCGTCTTGCCACAGTTGATGGTTAATGCGGTGCGTTTGCAAGGCGTGAAAGCCTTTGAAATACAAAAGTGGCGTGGATAGGGTGTTACACGCAGGGTCGCGTTCATAATGTGCGACAATATCCGCTTCTGTGGCAGCAATAATATCGGGATTAGCACGCAACACCTGCATAAAAATTTCATATAAAGCGCGTGCGTCCAACACCGCACTCACGGCGTTGCTTAATTTGCCCGACAAATGAAACGCCAACACACGGCTTAAACTGTCGTGTCGCAACACGGTTAAGTTTAAGAAACTGGCGAGAGCGGGTTCCGCTGCCACTTCGGCTTGTGCTTCTTCACGAATGCGTTGCCACAAAGCGTCCCCTGATAAAGATTGTTTTTTCATCGTGATTTTCACCCAATAAAGTGTCGTATTTTAACAGTTTCAGGCAGCCTTTTGCAGTTATGATAATAAAACAGTACAATTCATTTTATTTTTACGCCAAAAATACCATGAGAATTTTAGGCATAGACCCAGGCAGTCGTACCACAGGCTTTGGGGTGATTGATATTGTTGGCAAAGACGCCGTATATATTGCGTCAGGCTGCATACGCACGCCGCCTGCCGCTCCTTTGCCCGAACGCTTGCATATTATTGCCCAAGATATTTTTGAAATTGTCAAGCGTTATCAACCACAAGTGGCGGCGATTGAGCAGGTGTTTGTGAATGTTAATCCGTCTTCCACGCTGATGTTAGGACAGGCAAGGGGGGCGGCGATTGCGGCTTTAACGCTAAACAATTTATCGGTGTTTGAATATTCTGCTTTGCAGGTGAAGCAAGCCGTAGTGGGCAAGGGCAAGGCGGCAAAGCAGCAGGTTCAACATATGGTTGTGCAAATGTTGAAATTAAACGAAAAACCGCAAGCAGACGCAGCAGACGCTTTGGCTGTGGCACTCACGCACCATTTACGCAATCATTTGATGATGAAAAACTTGGGAGCAAGAAAGGTGAAAGGGGGACGGTTTGTTTAAATAGTAGGGTGGGTCTTCGACCCACCATTTTTTTTAGGCTGGAACCTTTGCAAAACTTAATCTGAAACAAAAAAAGCGTCCATTATAGGGTGGGCATTCTTGCCCACCACAACGCCATAGGCGTTGATTATTTATTGATATTAAAGAAAATTCCGCCCTATCGGGCGATTGGTGGGCAGGAATGCCCACCCTATAACGATTGCCTTTGTTATATAGATAAATAGGTTTTGCAAAGGTTTCAGGCAGCCTGAAAATAAAACAAACTGCGTGGGCAACAAGTTGCCCACCCTACAACTGCTCACTGCTTTTCAGGCAGCCTGAAACCCAAAAAAAACGCCCACAACTGTGGGCGTTTGTTGTTTTGTGAAAATCTCACGAAAAATCTCACAAACATTTTGCACAAGATTATTTCTTCTTCGCACCTTTTTTTGCCAAGTCGAAACGAATCATTTTGTTTAAGCCTTCGATTAACTGCTCGTCTGTAAAGGGTTTGCAGATAAAGCCCCTTGCACCGTATTTAATCGCCAATAAACCTGTTGCTTTGTCCGACAAAGCCGAGACTACCAAAATATTGATAGTGGGTTTAATGCCGACCAAATTGCGGATACATTCCAAGCCGTCAATATTAGGCATCGTCAAATCCATGGTAACCACATCAGGACTAAACTCTTTGCATTTTTGAATGGCTTCTGCACCATCGCATGCGACAGCGACTAATTCAAACTGATTGTTGTCGAAACTGCGTTCGATTCGTTTGCGAATAATGTTTGAGTCATCGACAATCATTAACTTATGCATAAGCGTTGTACTCCTATGTTATACGCCCAATGGGAAAGTAACGGTAAAGCGGGTGAATTGTCCTTCTTCGGAAGCAATTTTCAGTTTGCCGTGAATATCGGCAATGCGTTCGCGAACAATGTCCATACCCACGCCACGACCTGCGTCTTCGTTGCCTTTATCGGCGGTTGAAAGACCCGAATCAAACAAGTGCATAATCAAATCGCGTTTTTGCATTTCGCGTGCTTGGGCTTCGGTGCAAGTGCCGTTTTCCACCAATTTTTGGCGGATTTTGTCGTAGTGCAAGCCAGAACCGTCATCTTCGACTAACAATTCAGCCATATTACCTGGTTTGCGGGTGAGCAACAGTTGTACATTGCCCACTTCGGGTTTGCCAACGCGTCTGCGGTCAATCGGGTCTTCCACGCCGTGTACCACTGCGTTTCGCAACATTTGCATGGCAATGTCTTTAACCGTGTCTTGCAGGCTGCCTGAAAGCAAGCCATCGTCCATACCTTGACACAACAGTTGCACTTTTTTGCCATTGCGTTCGGCAATGTCGTTGGCAAACGAAGTAAAGTATTTTTGCATAGCATTGCTTGCCACCATCGGTGCCGCAGTGCCACCGCCTGTTGCACGACCACCGCTAATACGATCGCTCAAATTCGCAATCACATCGTTTAACGAAATAATTTCGTCCAACATCACGGTTAAGCCCAAGAAGTCGTTACCTGTCAAACGGGGGCTTTGTTGCAATTCCTTAATTTTGCTTTCAAAACCTTCGCATTGACTAACGAATGAAGTCAGTTTCAAGGCAGACGCTTCACCTTTCATACTGTGGGCTTCGCGGAAAATGAGTTTGGCTTTTTCTTGCAATGCCGATTGACTTCTTTCTGGACGACGCAAAGCCGAGTTAATGTCGTTAATACGGCGTTTAGTTGTGGTAATGAAAGTGTCCAACATCGCAGGGTCAGCGGACAAAATCGTGCCTAACATTTCGATTTGGCGGTCGTTTTGTTCGCGTTCTGCTGCCAATTTTTCTTCCAAAATCACCGCGTCTGTAATATCGGCAACCGAACACAATACCTTGTCGATTTCATCGCCTGAATACACGCGAGAGAATTTGAAGTCCAAATAACGGGTTACATAGTAGCCTGAAAAGTCATCAACTTCCACGCGGATACGACGCAATGGGTTTAAGTCATCAATCAAGTCTTCCACCACCCAGTCGGAATATAACTGTTCAATGAATGTGCTGGTTACATCCATGGTTTCTCTATCCACCAATTTGGACAACACTTCGTTGAGTTTTTTACCACCAATGTCTTTTTGACCGATAATATTTTCCAAGTGGGCAGAATATTGCTGACCAATATTCAAATCTCTATCCACCAAGAACAAACCTTCGTTAATGGTTTCCAGAATTTCTTCGGTTTCACGCCGTGCTTCTGCCAATTTACGGTCGCCCGCAATTAACTGACGAATCACACCGAAAATCATCAAGAAGAACAGTGCCAATGCCAACAGCACGCCTGCGGTTTGAATCCAAAAGAGTTCTTTTTGCAATCTATCCACATAGTTTTGAATTAAACGCGACACACGACTGGAATCCCGTTGCAGAGTGCGGTTGTATTGTCGGGTGTAATCCATCACATAAGTGGCGTAATCACGCGTTAAAAAGCCCGTTTCCGCTTCCAACTCAAATTCAGTAATCAAGGGATAGTAGTAATCCCACACCGTGCGTGCTTGTTCCAAGTTCGCACGCGTTACCGCCAAATCCACAGGCGTTACGGTGATGATATTGCCCTGACGGTCGGCCAATTCCCCGCCGTTTTCCAAACGCAACTGAATTTCGTTAAAGCGGTCTGCCAAGCGTTTCATTTCCGTGCGGCGGAACAGCGTGTTTTGTGGAAAATCTTCCAAAGCAATACGATTGACTAATTTACCGTCTTTTTGGTAACGGTCAAACACTGCATTGGTTAAGTAAGATTCTTGCGAGAACGCAATCCGTGCAATTTCTTGTGTAATCTCACCTTGCTCACCAATCAATGCCACTTTTTGCGTTTCTTGGGTAATTTTGTTGGTGTAGTAATAGGTTGCCAAAGACAAAATCACAATCAGCAACAAGAAACCCGCAATCGACAGAATTAAGGTGCTGTATTTGGCAAACAAACTCTCATTGCCTGCACCGTGTTTGGTTTTTTCAGCCATTATCAAGCCCTTTCTTTACTGATTATTTGTCCAAGCGTTTCAAAGGAACCAATACGGAGCCGCCTTCGTCCACATCGTGATAGATACCTTCTGTAGCAGGACGGTCGTTGGTTAAGTTGGCAGCCATACGCACAGCGGCACGCATAAAGGTGTCTTGGTCGTTTTGAATGGTTGCTTCAATGCGACCGCGTTTGACCGCTTCAATCGTATCTGCCATGCCGTTAATGCTGTAAATCGGCAGTTTCTTGTTGTTTTGTTCCAACACTTCAACCACGCCCATAGACATAGAATCACCACCAGAAATAATCACTTCCACTTTATCGAAATCGGGCGATTTGAGCCATTTTTCGGTTACTTCTTTGGCGTAAGTGGTGTCGTATTTGCCTGTTTCACGGAAGACAATATCCACAGAATCCGCACCCAAACCACCTTCGGGGTGAAATTTCAAAGAAGAAATCACCCAGTCTGAACGCTGTTTAGAAGACGGCACGCCAACAGTTCCCTCAATCACAGCGACCTGTATTTTACCATCGCCGTTTTTATCCCATTCGGAGTGTTCCTGCCAGCCCTCTAACACCAAACCTGCTTGCAAAATGCCTGCTTGACGGTCGTCAGGGCCTGCGTAATACGCAATATCGCACTCTTGCAAGGCTTTATCACCTGGCGAGCGATACACATACACCACAGGAATACGGCGGTCGCACATTTTTGCCGCAAATTCTGCACCGTTTTTGGGGCTAACCAACAGCACGATTAAGGCTTTGGCACCGTTGTTAATCATGTCTTCAATTTGCTTGTTTTGTTGTTCCACACTGTCGTGTGCAGAGTCTAATTGCAAATGAATTTGTGGGTTTTCACTGCCCACAGTTCGTAGTGTATTGTACATATCTACAAAGAACGGGTTGGTATCAATACTACTGATACTCGCACCAATCGATGATTCAGGTATTGTTGTTGAAACTTGTTCTTGACCCGCCCCACAAGCAGCCAAGCCCAACACCATGCTCACAGCAATACAAAGTTTCCGCATTTTCATAAGATTGTCCTTCTCTTTTACGGTTATTGAGCAAATGACGGTTTTGAGTAAATGCAATTTACACCATTGCAGTTTGACGGTTTTACCACATTTTCAAAAGGTTTGTATAGTACTAAATGATAAAAATACGCCACAAAATTAACCCAAAATAAAAACCTTTATCTTTATATTTGATTGCTTTTTTAATTTATTTCAATAATTTATATAGAATCAAATGCTTTTTATTCGCCATAAACCAAAAAATAAAGTGTGGTAAAAAAGATACTGATTGTTTGCGTTGTATCAAATAAAATAAAGTTTTAGGCTGCCTGAAAAGGTTTTCTACACTTATTCCACTCGATATTTACGGCAGATTTTTTTGCAGCGTCTTGCCCATTGTAAAACTTGGGTTTTGGGCGG
>JAFWRB010000069.1 GCA_017508845.1 Neisseriaceae bacterium
CATAAGAAAAAAACGCTCAATATCATCGGTGCGACTTCGGGCGATACGGGCAGTGCAGCAGAATATGCGATGCGTGGCAAACGAGGCATTCGTGTATTTATGCTCTCGCCAGCGGGCAAAATGAGTGCGTTCCAGCGAGCCCAAATGTATTCTTTGCAAGACAATAATATCTTCAACATTGCCGTTGATAGTATGTTTGACGACTGCCAAGATATTGTCAAAGCCATTCAAAATGATGCGGCGTTCAAAGAACAATATTCAATCGGCACGGTAAATTCGATTAACTGGGCAAGGGTAATGGCACAAGTGGTGTATTACTTCAAATCTTATTTTGAAGTAACGGGCGACAACGATGAAAAAGTATCGTTCTGCGTGCCATCAGGCAATTTTGGCGATATTTGTGCCGGACATGTTGCCAAACAAATGGGCTTGCCGATTGACCGCCTGATTGTGGCAACCAACGAAAACGATGTGTTGGACGAATTTTTCCAAAGCGGCGTTTATCGTCCGCGTGCCGCCCGTGATGTTGTGGTTACTTCCACGCCGTCTATGGACATTGCCAAAGCGTCTAATTTGGAACGCTTTGTATTTGATTTAGTCCGCCGTGACCCCGAGCAAGTCAAGGCTTTATGGGCAGAAATTGAAACAGGCAAAACATTCGACTTAAAACGCAAACTTAAAGCGATGAAAACATTCTATGGCTTTGATTCGGGCAAATGCACGCACAATCAACGCATAGAAACCATTCGCCAAGTTTGGGCAGAAGATGGGCAAGTGATTGACCCACACACTGCCACAGCAGTGTATATCGCTCGCCAAATCAAACAGCCGACAGAAAAAATGGTGTGTATGGAAACGGCTCTACCTGCCAAATTTGACGACACCATTAAGGAAGCATTAGGGCAAGACTTTGCCGTACCGCGTCCTGACAACTATATCGGCATTGAAGATAAGCCGCAAAAAGTGGTGAATATGCCGAATAATGTTACGGCTGTGAAAATGTTTATGAAAGAAAATATTCCTTTGTAAAACAATGGGATAAAAATTTTCAGGCAGCCTGAACAAAGTTTCAGGCTGCCTGAAAATAGATACAAATCAATATGATGAATAATAAAACAGTACACATTTTCACAGACGGAGCGTGCAAAGGCAATCCTGGTATCGGCGGCTGGGGGGTATTGTTGCGTTATGGCGAACACGAAAAAGAATTGTGCGGCGGCGTGGCGAATACCACAAACAATCAAATGGAATTAACCGCCGTGATTAAAGGATTAGAAGCCCTAAAAAAAGGCTTTTCAGGTAGCGTTATGGTGCATACCGATAGCCAGTATGTACAAAAAGGCATGAGCGAATGGATTTTTAACTGGAAGAAAAACGGCTGGAAAACCGCCGCCAAAAAACCTGTGGCCAATCAAGAACTTTGGCAAAAATTAGACGAATTATCACAACAATTTAACATTCAATGGCAATGGGTAAAAGGGCACAACGGCAACCCTGACAACGAAACCGCCGATAAATTGGCTAATCTTGGCATACAGCAATTTCAGGCAGCCTGAACGCCATAAACATTCAAAAACCTTTATAATATCGCCCAAACATCAGGAGATAGTCATGTCATTTCGTTTATCATCAACCCTAATCGCTTTGTTTGCCGCAATGACTGTTTCAGGCAGCCTATCTGCCCAAGAAACCGCCCAAGATATGCCTGCCAAAGTATCCAAAGAAATTACCAAAGAAGTGCCAATCAAATCATCGGTTTTCAAACCTGATGATACAGAACGCTTTGAAAAAATTGAAAATCGGGCGAATTTGTTGCATAAGATGATTTTGTCGGAAATGATGTTGCAAAAAGGCGGCACGGCGGAAGCGTTGGCGGTTTATGCCTTGATGTTAAACCAAGAAAAACGCCCCGAATTAGCCGAACGCGGTATGCAAATTGCTTTGGATAAGGGTGTTATTCCGCTCTCGCAGGGTTTTCAAAAAAAATGGCAGGAGTTTGAACCTAACCCCACATTCGCTCAAAAACGCATGGCGTGGGAGCAGTCTGTGGCGATGAAAGACACGCAACAAGCCGTTGATAACTTTCCACAACTTCTCAAAGACGCACCAGCCGAAGAACACCCCAAGTTGTTTTTGAAATTAGGACAATTAGCCTTGCGGGATATTCAGGGAGCCAAACAATGGGCAAATGAAGTGCATCAAGTGTGTATGCAACACGCTGATATGCCCGAAGCGTCTGTGGCAGATACGCTGTATGCGGCGATTGCGGGCAATAAGACAAATGCGTCTGCTGCCTTAAAACGCTTGTCGGTACAGGCTGAACCTGATTACCCTGTTGTGGTTACGCTTGAATTGTTATCGCGTTACGCACCAAATATTTTAGACGAATTTTTTAATAAAAATCGCCCCAAAGATTTATCTTATTTTTGGCAAAATTTATATATTGAATCTTTGGTGCGTCAAAAAAAATACGATCATGCTCAAAAATTAGTTTCGCAACAATTAGATAAAACACCGACTGCTGTTTTATATATGCAGGCAGGATATATCTCTTTGTTAAAAAAAGAACCTACGGCAAATGCATTAAACTTTTTTGATAAAGCCTACGCAATCGGTAATAAAAACGAACAAAGCCGCACCGCCCTATTTGCCAGCATAGGTGCATTACAAAATAATGACCCTGATAC
>JAFWRB010000070.1 GCA_017508845.1 Neisseriaceae bacterium
AAAATACAAGGCATAACACCGCCCATATTCAAAGCGTCAAACGCTAATTTCAAGCAGGGAAAGCGTGCAAAATCAGGGCGTTGAAATGTCAGTTTGTCTAACGCAAAAAAGTCCAAAGGTTTCACGCCTGACACTATCCTTTCAGGCAGCCCCAGTGAGTGAGCAATCGGCACACGCATATCAGGCGTGCCTAATTGTGCTAAAACTGAGCCGTCCGTGTAACGCGTCATGCCGTGAATAATGCTCTGCGGGTGAATGGCAACTTCGATTTTCTCGGCAGGCAGGTCAAACAAACGACAGGCTTCAATCACTTCCAAGCCCTTATTCATCATCGTAGAAGAATCAACCGAAATTTTGCGACCCATAGACCATTTGGGGTGTTTCACCGCCATTTGTGGCGTGATTTTTTCAAATTCATTCAAAGGCGTATGCAAAAACGAGCCTCCTGACGCAGTGATGATAATAGACGCAATTTTATCGTTTAGGCTGCCTGAAAAAACGCCATTTGCCATTTCATGCCGCACGCTTTCAGGCAGCGTTTGAAACACCGCATTGTGTTCGCTATCCACAGGCAAAACGGCGGCGTGGTGCGTGTTTGCGGCACGCATAAACAACTCGCCGCCCATAACCAAAGTTTCCTTATTTGCCAAAAGAATTTTCTTGCCACATTCTGCCGCTGCAAACGCCGACACAAAACCCGCCGCCCCGACAATCGCCGCCATAACCATATCGGTGTCTTTATGCGTCGCCACAAAAGATAGGGCATTTTCACCGCACATTACTTCTGTTTCACAACCCTTTGATTCTAATAATTTATTTAATTTATCCGCATTGTTTTCACCCATAATAACGGCGTATTTAGGCGAAAACTGAACGCATAAATCGCATAATTTTTCGACTTGCGAATAAGCCGTTAAGGCAAAAACGCTGAATTTATCAGGGTGTCGGCGGAGAATATCCAGCGTACTCTGCCCAATACTGCCTGTGGCACCAAGAATGGTAATGTTTTGTTTTTTCATAATATTTTTAAGTTTTCAGGCTGCCTGAAATTAAATTTCAATAAAATCCATACCTTTAAACGAAAGCACAGGATTACCGCGTTCGATTTCGTGATGATGTTGATGCTTGGTTTTATCTATTGCACTCATTTGTTCTAAATTTTTTTCCTGTAATTTAGCGTTTAATAGCAAAAGAGCCATTTTACGGTTTTGGTGCTGACTGCGTTCGCTTTCTACTCTAACAGATAAACCTGTTGGAATATGTGTTATTCTAACTGCGGAATTAGTTTTGTTAATATGTTGCCCGCCTGCACCGCTGGCACGCATAGTTGTTATTTGAATGTCTTTATCAGAAAAAATACTTTGTTCTGCATTTTCTATAACACGCAAGCCAATAAACCAATTTTTTCTTTTATGGTTAGGACGAAACGGACTGGGGCAAATCCATTGTATCGTGCCTATCCAGCGATTGATAAATTGCTGTTCAGATATTTCGTTTTCGCCTTCAATACTGACGGTAATCGATTTCGGTAAATCCTTTTGTTTTTTAATAGGATTATCCCAAGTTTTTTGCAATATAGAAAAAACTTCTGCACCTTCAAATTCTCCCATTGCATTTTGTAAAGCGAGAAAATCATATTTTAAGTTTTGTTCATCTGCTTGATTGCATAATTTTTTTAATGTTTTTAGCACTGCTAAACAACATTCTACTGGACCTGTGGCAGCAGAAATATGAATAATTTGCATAAAAATAAATTCCTAACTGGCTCGTTTTTTATAAGTTAAAACAGGTATAAAACGCACAATCGGTTGAATAATATTTGCTTCTGTCAAAGCATCAATAACACTTTCAATATCTTTATATGCTTGTGGTGTTTCTTCATATAATAAATCTTTATCTTCACAAATCACTCTTGATTTATATTTTGTGCGTTTTAGTTGTTCCGAAGAAAATTTTGTTGCCAAGCGACCTTGACAATCTGACCGTTTCCATTTTCGACCTGCACCGTGTGCAATAGAATTAAGTGCCAAATCATTAGGTTTTGTTGCAACCAAATAAGAAAAACTACCCCTTGAACCTGGAATAATGGCAAATTGTTTATCGCTTGCGGCGGCACCTTTGCGATGTAAATAACCTGTTTGTCCGTTAATTGCGGTTTTTTCAACAAAATTATGAAAAATATCAACTAATTGCTTACCAGTCGTTTTCAGATTATGAAAAATGCGTTGAGCAATTAACAACCTATTTTCAATGGCATAGGCTAATGCTAAATTGTGTTGTTGAAAGTAATCATTTGCGTCTTCGCTATTTGCATTGAGCGGTTCATAATTAAATCGACTTAAATACGCACGCAAAATTTCTCCGCCTAAACCACGAGAACCAGAATGAACAATCAGTTGTAATTTATTTTCATCAATTTGTAATTGTTCTGCAAGTTCATCTTGAAAAATATGTTCAACTTGCACAATTTCAGCAAAGTGATTGCCTGCTCCAATTGTACCGTTGGCTTCTGTTTTGGGGATATAACCTAATAATTGTTCTGCTTGTTCTCTTGACAATTCTTTGTCAATATTACCAATATTTTTTTCCAATTTATCTAAATTTTGACGGCGAACTAATTCAGTTTGCCATAAAGACATACCACAACCAATATCACCACCTACCAAAGCAGGATAAATTTTATCTATTGTAAAAAATGCTGCCCCAATCGGATAAGTTCGACCTGGATGTAAATCAGGCATACCGCAAACTTTAAGCATTCCTGATAATTTTGCCGTATAACGCAGTTGGTTAATTGCAGTTTCTTCAATCCATAAATTTTGATTACGGATTAAGTGGATATTTTCACTAATAATTTGAATATTATTCAAGAGAATGTTCCTTTTTATTTATCTTTCAGGCTGCCTGAAAGCCCATTTCTATGACCTTTGTTCATTTGCGGGCAGTTGTTCTGTGGTTCTGCCAAAACGCCGTTCGCGTTTTTGGAATGAGGCAATGGCTTTGTCCAATTCTGCCGCATTAAAGTCTGGCCATAGCGTATCGGTAAAGTAGAGTTCCGCATACGCCATTTGCCACAGCATAAAATTGCTGATTCTCGCCTCACCGCCTGTGCGAATGACAAAATCAGGTTCAGGAGCAAAACCTAATGCTAAATGCTTAAACATATCTTCTTCGGTTATTTCTGTTTTTCCTTGTTTTATCAAAGAATTAACTGCGGTAAGAATATCTTGTCTGCCGCCGTAATCAGCCGCCACAGCAAGCGTTAAACCCGTGTTGTTAGCGGTTAAGGCTTCGGATTCATCAATCGCATCACGAATTTGCGGCGGGAATTTATCGCGTCTGCCAATCACTTTAAGCCGAATATTATTTTTGTGCAAAAGTCGCACTTTTTTCTTCAAGGCTTCCGAAAATAACCCCATTAAAAACGACACTTCTTCCGCTGGTCGCCGCCAGTTTTCAGTGGAAAAAGCAAATACGGTTAAGTATTCCACGCCCAATTCGTCCGCACGGCGAACGGCAGCTTCTAATTGTTCCACGCCTTTTTTGTGTCCCATAATGCGGGGCATAAAGCGTTTTTTCGCCCACCGCCCACTGCCGTCCATAATAATGGCAATGTGGCGTGGGATGTTGGTGCGTTCGGGAATGGCATTGGTTGTGGTGATTTTCATAATTTAACCGTGTTATTCGTTAAAAAATAGAATTATATCGCACGATAAGCATCAATAATGAGAAGAATAATTTTCAGGCAGCCTGAAAAGATAGATTATTGACAAAATCAGCCGTATTCTATACAATTCGCCGTTTCAGTTTTAGAGATGTCGGAGAATTGGCCGAGTGGTCGAAGGCACTCCCCTGCTAAGGGAGCATACGAGCTAAAACTTGTATCGAGGGTTCGAATCCCTCATTCTCCGCCAAGTTTTATGTTCAAATAAGCGGTATAATACCGCTTTTATTTTTGCCGAAACTTTGTTCAGGCAGCCTGAAACGAAGTTTAAGCGTAAGCCAAAAAATTTCACAGGAAATATCAATATGACTAAACGCGTTTTAACGGGTGTAACCACAACAGGTACGCCGCATTTAGGTAATTTTGTGGGGGCGATTCGTCCTGCGATTGTAGCGTCCCGTGCGGGCGATGTGCAATCGTTTTTCTTTCTTGCCGACTATCACGGCTTGATTAAGTGCAAAGACCCCGAGCAAATTCACGCTTCCACTTTGGCTGTGGCTGCCACTTGGTTGGCCTGCGGTTTGGATTATGAAAAAACCTATTTTTATCGTCAATCGGATATTCCTGAAATTCAAGAACTTAACTGGATTTTAACCTGCACTTGTGCCAAAGGTTTGATGAATCGAGCCCATGCGTATAAGGCGGCAGTGGCTGAAAATATCGACAAAAACGAAGACCCAGACCACGCGGTTGAAATGGGTTTGTATTGCTATCCGATTTTAATGGCGGCGGATATTTTAATGTTTAATGCCGATGAAGTGCCTGTGGGCAAAGACCAAGTGCAACACCTTGAAATGGCGTGCGATATTGCGGGGCGATTTAATTTTCGCTACAAAGAACTTTTTGCTATGCCGCAAGCAGTGGTGAGTGAAGATGCGGTTTTATTAGGTTTAGACGGCAGAAAAATGAGTAAAAGTTATGGCAACACCATTCCCTTGTTTGAGCCTGAAAAGAAACTGCAAAAAGCGATTAACAAAATTATCACAAACCTAAAAGAGCCAGGCGAGCCCAAAGACACGGAAGACAGCACACTGTTTGAAATTTACAAAGCCTTTGCCGATGAAAATGAAACGGCACAAATGGCGAAAGCCTATGCAGACGGCATTGCGTGGGGCGAGGCGAAGAAAATTGTGTTTCAAAAAATCAACAGTATTTTGTCGCCTATGCGTGAAAAGTATATGGAACTCACCGCAAATCCTGCTCAAATTGAAGAAATTTTGCAATTTGGTGCAGAAAAAACCCGCAAAATTGCAAGTGAGCGATTGCGAGAAATTAGAGATGCAGTGGGGATTAGGAAGTTGAAGTAAATCAAAGTGTTTCAGGCAGCCTGAAAGATAAAATAACAAACGGATTTGCTCACTTCTCACGGAGTTCGCATTTAAATCACTGTAAGCACCGTTAGGTGCGAACAAATCCGTTTGTTAATAGAAAAAACAGCCGTCATTGCGAGCCGTAGCAACGCTGCGGCGTGGCATCTTGGCTACGGAGAACGGATTTTTCAGGTTGCCTAAAATGATAGATTTGCTTTTCATAGTAAGGAGATTGCCACGAGTGCTACGCACTCTCGCAATGACAGTATCTTTTTTCAGGCTGCCTGAAAGTTTAATAACTGATTAAATAACAATGAAAAAGCAAAAATATACTTTTAATGCCTGCGAACAATGTGGCGAATATACGGCTTCGTTTATCAATGAAAAATTAGGTTATCTTTGTCCTGCGTGCAAAGAGCGGGTGATTTTTTC
>JAFWRB010000071.1 GCA_017508845.1 Neisseriaceae bacterium
CACAGTGCGATAAATTTTATCTCCTGCTTTTTTACATTGTTCATCAAATACTGCTTTTGCCGCTTCATACTTGGCTTGGGCTTCGTTATATTTCGCAATTTTCTTTTCTGTGGCTTGTTGTATTTCTCTTTTGTAGGGAATAGGCACAATTAAAATAGATAAAATAACAGCAATAATAGTTGCAATCGTTTTATAAAGATTTTTCACTTTCAAAAAATGCCCACCAACCCAAATCACAATACACGACAACACAACGGCAATAATAATGTCGTCAATGATTTTGGAGTAATACATTGCTTTCATAAAAAAATGAAATTCTTTTTCAAACATTTGCTTTTTCCTTAATAAAAACCTTTCAGGCAGCCTGAAAGCACTTCCCGTGCAGGGAATTCGTCATTGCGAGCCGTGCCATAAGCACGGCGTGGCAATCTCCTAACTACGGAGAACAGATTTAATGATTTTAGGCTGCCTGAAATACGTTTTGTGTTGCCGTTTTTCGGATAGGTGCGTTTTCCATAGCAAGGAGATTACTACGCCTTGACTGCGTCAAGGCTCGTAATGACAGTAATTTTTTTGTATGGCGTTACTGTTTATTGTTCAGGCTGCCTGAAACATTATTCAAATAAAAAACCGCAAAAAATGCGGTTTTTTTATCTGCCATAAAACAATTAGCGTTTGGAGAATTGTTTTGCACGGCGGGCTTTGCGTAAGCCTGGTTTTTTGCGTTCCACTTCGCGTGCATCGCGTGTAACCAAACCTGCTTGCGACAAAACGGGTTTTAATGCTGCGTCATAGTCAATTAACGCACGCGTAATGCCGTGTCGAATGGCACCTGATTGACCGGCTTCGCCACCGCCGATAACATTCACTTTAATGTCGAATGTTTCCAAGTTTTCGGTTAAAACCAAAGGCTGACGCACAATCATTTTGCCTGTTTCACGAGAAATAAACTCGTCCATCGGGCGACCGTTAATGGTGATATTGCCGCTTCCCTTTTGCAAGAAAACGCGTGCCACTGAACTTTTGCGGCGACCTGTGCCGTAATAATATTTACCGTTCATAATGCCGTCCCTTAAATGTCCAAAACTTTGGGCTGTTGTGCTGCGTGTGGGTGCTCAGCACCTGCAAACACTTTGAGTTTTTTAATCATCGCATAACCCAAAGGACCTTTGGGCAACATACCTTTTACCGCAATTTCCAAAACACGACCTGGGTGTTTTTCTTGGTATTCGGTAAAGTTGCGAACATACAAACCGCCAGGATAACCCGAATGACGATAGTATTTTTTATCTAATGCTTTATTGCCTGTAACGCGGATTTTGTCGGCGTTAATCACAACGATATAATCGCCAGTATCCACATGGGGCGTGTATTCTGGCTTATGTTTGCCACGAAGGCGGCGAGCGATTTCGGCGGCTAATCGACCCAAAACTTTGTCTTGGGCATCAACCACAAACCATTCACGCTTCACCTCTTGCGGCTTTGCAGAAAAGGTTTTCATGGAAATAATCCTATATTAAATTAAATAAACCGATTATTCTATAAGTATTCGTGCACGATGTCAATCTCGTTCGAAAGGTTTTATAAATCACTGTTTCAAAATACACATACAAAACCTATTCGTATTGTTGATACAGTTATTAGTTGATTAATTTGACAATATTATTGAGCAATCGGCGATACTCGCCACTTTTTCCCTTTAATTTCAATCAGTTCAGGCTGTCTGAAAGGATTTTGTAATATTGGAAACATTTGCACAAATAACTGTTTTGCGGTGCGATTAGGCGGTGCAAAGCCGTCTTTTTGCCAGCCGTGTTCCGTGACAATCATTCGGGCTTGCGGCACGCCAAATGGGTCGCTTAAAATCCAGCGACTGTTGCCGTTATTCATTCCTTGCACCGCTAAAACAGAAGTTTGCACCACGCTGTCAGTGTCTAATTCTTCCACTTGAAACCAGCGTGTTTCACCCTGCGGTAAATTAGGGCGATTACTCGCAAAATCAGACACCGCAACACAAGACGAGAGCAACAATGCACACAACAACGGTTTCAGGCCGCCTGAACGCTTATTCATTGTGCTCATCTTGAGGAAAATCAGGCAGCAACACCTTGCTATAAAAATTACCTACAACTTGCGTTACATTCATATGATATTGCCGAAATGCGTTAAATAATTCCGCGTCAGGTTTCTTAGGGTTTTTCCAAAAGTCTGCTAATGAATTCTGGTCAGTTAAACCTGCGATATTGTAATTAGCACGCCCCATTGCTTTGACAGGCAAATGGTGCACCAGTGCCGACACGCCGCTGGTGCTGTTTAACACCACCATTGCACGCCCTTTTCGCAATAAAACAGGCATAGGCATATCGTGAATATAAAACACGCGTCCTTTGCAATGCGGATTTTTCTTAATAAAATCATTGATTTGTTTTGTATAATCTTTAAAATAAATATCAAAGGGGTGATGTTTGACCATTAAATTTAGATCAGGCGGTGCATAATTGGCAAACGATTGCAACATTTGCAGTAAAAAATCTTCCACAGACGCAAAATCAGAATGAACACTAATTTGTGCGTCATCAAATAATTGCAAAGGCAAAATATAAAAATTGCTTATTTTATTATGAATAATTTTTCGCATTAACGATTTATCTTTACCACGATATTTTAATCGCCGCAAAAATCCTGTTAGCCAAGGGCGTATTGTTTCTAACATTTTGTAATCGCGATGATGCCGATAATAGAGATATTTAGATCGTTTTTGATTGCCATACCAAGTATAAAAAAGTCCTTTTAAGCGACCACCCCAAAATGGCTTAAAATAACCTTTTGGCAGTTGGTATTCTTTTTCTTTTAAATTATCAAAGGCTGCCTGAAAAAATGCTGCGTTTAATGGAATGGGTGAAAAATAATTACAACCATCTTTTTCTATGGTAATGAAAAATGGTCGAAAATAGCCTTCTTCCATTGCCCAAAAATGAAGATTTTTTTCTAATGAAACTTGTTTGGCCATTTTGTGCATTGGACGCGTATCGCCAAAACAAACAATGCTGTCTATATTATTTTTTTCGATAAAATCAGATAAGAAATTGCCGAAATTATCCATTCTGTCTGTAAAAGCAAAGGTATTTGGATTGCTTTCAGGATAATAATATTCATCACCGCCATTAAAATTGATTTTATACACGGTTTTTCGATATTTTGATAACCATTTACTAAATTGCAAGAAAAATCCACTCATCGGTCCTTGCAATAAGAGAATGTTTTGTGAAGTATCTAATAAAACTTCTAAATTGTGTTTTACCTGCACCATAATTGTGTTCCGTTTTTTTATTTTATTATTTCAGGCTGCCTGAAACTTCTTTTTTTAATAATTCTTTTAACATACTGACATTATTAGGCGTATTATTCAAACAATGAATATAATGGTAACGCTCACCACCTGCATTGATAAAAATCTTTTTACCCGAAATAGCAATTTCTTCTAATGTTTCCAAACAATCGCACACAAAACCAGGACAGCAAATATCAATATTTTTAATGCCTTGTTTGGGTAATTCATCTAATATATCTTGTGTTGAAGGTTCAATCCATTGAGCACGACCAAAACGGCTTTGAAAAACAACACGATACTGTTGTTCATTCAAATTTAACTTATCCGCTAATAATTGAGCAGTTTTGTAACATTGTGCTTTATATACATCACCTGCTGTGTGTTGTGCCAATGGAATACCGTGAAACGACATTAACAGCATATCGGCATTTGGCGTTTGGGCATTTTTAATGTTATTTGCCAAAGCGTCAATATAAGGTTCAAAATCATAAAACGCACTAATGGTTTGTACCGCAGGTTGTACGCGTGTTTTTAATATGGCACGCCATAAAGCGTCCAAAGCCGCTCCTGCCGCTGATGACGCATATTGCGGAAACAGGGGCAAAGCCACAATGTGCGTGATGCCGTCTTGTTTCATTTGCTGCACCACCGACACAACAGACGGATTGCCGTAACTCATCGCCGCATAAACAGGTGTATTTAATTGATTTTGCAAGTCTTTTGCTAAATTTTGTGTATGCACAATTAAGGGCGAGCCTTTATCCGTCCAAACCTTGCGATACAACGCACCGCTTTGTTTGGGGCGAAACGGTAAAATAAAACCATACAAAATCAAACGCCACAGGGCAGGCGGCATTTCAATCACACGGCGGTCGGAGAGAAATTCTCGCAAGTAACGGCGAACGGCAGGTACTTCGCAATTATCAGGCGAACCCAAATTCAACAACAAAACCCCCGTTTTGCGTTCGCTTAACTGTTCTACCACGCCCATTTCGGGCAAAAATAACGCCATTTCCCTTACGCCACTTGTATTAAAGTTGTTATTGTAATATAAGTTTATTAACAATAACTGATTTATTTGCTTTCAGGCTGCCTGAAAAAATTTATAATATTTGCTTTTACCAAAGAACCTAAAATTCGTAATATGCTGAATATTCAAAATATTTCCCTGCAACGCGGCAATAAACTTTTACTGAACAATGCTTCGTTTCAACTTTATCCCAAAATGAAAGTGGGTTTAATTGGCAAAAACGGCTGTGGTAAGTCGTCTTTGTTTGCCTTAATTCGTGGCGAAATTTTGGCAGATAAGGGGGAAATGGCGTATCCGAAACATTGGAAAATTGCGTCTGTGAAACAAGAAACGCCGTCATCAAATTTATCGGCATTGGATTATGTTTTATCTGCCGATAGTGAGTTACAAAATATTCAGGCAGCATTAACAAATGCGGAAGAAAAAAATGATGGTGTTTTAATTGCCAATTTGCATACACAATTAGAAGAAATTGGAGCATACGATATAAAATCTCGTGCGGCTAAATTACTCTCTGGATTAGGTTTTTCTGATGAAGAACAAAATCTTGAAGTTAAATCATTTAGTGGCGGCTGGCGTATGCGATTAAATTTAGCACAAGCCTTAATTCAAAGAAGTGATTTATTATTATTGGACGAGCCAACTAATCATTTGGATTTAGAAACGGTATTGTGGTTAGAACAATATCTTAATTCTTTGGATTGTGCCATTTTATTGATTTCGCATGACCGTGATTTTTTAAATGCGACAACGCGACAAACGCTTGAATTAGCACAACAAACGCTCACTCTTTATGGCGGTAATTACGATTTTTATTGTCAAGAAAAAGCCACGCGCCTATCGCAACAGGCGGCTCAATATGCCAAGCAACAAGCCCATATCCAGCATTTGCAAGCATTTATCAATCGTTTTCGAGCCAAAGCCACAAAGGCACGGCAAGCACAAAGTCGCATTAAGGCTCTGGAAAAATTAGAAAAAATTACCCCTGCTTTTATGGATAGCGAAGTGTCGTTTGACTTTATGCTGCCTGAAAATAATCCTGATATGTTGATTGCTATGGACAATGCAAATATCGGTTATATTTTAGACAACCCATTGATAAAAAATGCAAAATTACGCATAGAACGCGGCGGACGATACGGTTTATTGGGTGTAAATGGCAGTGGCAAAACCACGCTGATTAAAACGCTCACAGGCGATTTGAATTTGCTTTCAGGCAGCCTGAACAAGGCTGCGAAACTGAAAATCGGTTATTTTGCCCAGCACTCATTAGACGCTCTGCGTCCTGATTTCAGCCCCCTGCGGCATATCCAAGAAATTTCGGAAAATGCAAAAGAACAAGATATTCGCAACTTTTTGGGCGGATTTGCCTTTTATGGCGATATGGCAACTTCGCCTGTTCTTCCTATGTCAGGCGGCGAAAAAGCCCGTTTGGCATTGGCTTTGTTGGTATGGCAAAAACCGAATTTATTGCTGTTGGACGAACCCACAAACCATTTAGATTTGAACTTACGAAACGCACTCACCCTTGCTCTGCAAGGTTTTCAGGGAGCCTTACTCGTGGTGTCGCACGATAGAAGCCTAATGGACGCAGTGTGCGACTCGTTTTTGCTGATTGAAAACGGTACCCTGAAAGAATTTGACGGCTCGATTGATGACTATCAATCGTATCGACTGTCGCAAAATTCACACAATAACAAACAACCATCATCTTCTTCTCGCAAACAAGAAAAACAAAAAGAAGCCCAAATTCGTCAAGAAATATCAAATAAAATCAAACCATTACAAAAAATTATTCAAGAATGCGAAAAAAATTTGGAACGCTTAATGCAAGAAAAACAACAAGCGGAGGTTTTTCTTCTCTCGGAACAAGCGTATAATGATGAAAATAAAACGGATTTATTGAAAATCACAGAACGATTGCGGTTTCTCAATGTGGAAATTGAAAACACCGAAAACCGCTGGTTAGAAACACAAACGATGATTGAACGCATCACAAACAACAAAGGATAATTGTAATGAAATATACTTCATTGACTTTAAGTGCTTTTTTGTTTAGCGTAAGCATTGCTCACGCCGAGATTTATGTGTGCAAAAAAGCCAATGGCACAACCGAATACACATCTACACCGCAAGCAAATTGTGCGGAAATGCCCGAAACCAAAGTAGCAGGCTATTCGCCTACGGTCGTGCGTGGTTCTTATTCCGACAGCAGTCCTGCTCCGTCTTTTGATGAACCCAAAGTCAGCGAACGCAAACTCGCTGCCGAACGCCGCTTGCGTGAAGCCGAAAAGGCGTTGGAAGAAGGCAGAAACACCCGTTTGGGCAATGAAAGACATAATTATGTGAAATACCAAGAACGCGTACAAGGCTTGGAAAAAGCCGTAGAAAGAGCACGTATTGAATACGAACACACTCGTTAAACAAGGAAACCACAATGAAAAAATACATCGCACTTTGTCTATTGGTAGGATTATCACTCACCGCAAACGCCACAATTTATGAATGTTTTCGTGGTGGCGAAACCGTTTATACCAACAAATCAGGCAGCAACTGCCGTGCAATGGAAGTCGGCAAATTAGGTTCTTATTCCCCTGCCAAAGTAAAATCATCGTATGATGATTCCTACTTATCGTCTTCATCGTCAAGCAGCAGCAAAAGTTCAGGCGGCATTGTACGCACTTCTCGTTCTGGCACATCTTCTGAACGCGTGCAACCTGAAATCCAATCACAACGCGACAGCAGTCGTGCAGGTATTTTGAAACAAGAGTTAGCCAACGAACAACAGGCATTAAGCCTTGCCCAGAAAAACTTGGCAGACGGCAAAGCCGCCAATAAAGACGCAGCAACCATTGCCGCATTGGAAGGAGCAATCCGCGACCGTCAAGAGAACATCACCGCATTACAAAAAGAAATTTCGCGAATGTAAAAGCACACAGATTGTTTCAGGCTGCCTGAAACAATCTTTTTTCAAATGAATTAGGAACAATGTTTCTCACACACCTACGCCCAGCACGCTTTGACGACTGTGCCGACATACACTCGGCACACGAATTTTCCGTTCGCTACGCCTGCGAGCATTACTATGACGACAACATTTTACAGGCTTGGTTAGAACGCCTGTCTATGGACAGTTACACAGAAGCCATCGAGCACCGCACTGTGTGGGTGATTGAATACAAAAACCACATTCAAGGATTTTTTCAACTCAACTTGCCGCGTGCCGAATTAGATGCCTTATATGTACACCCGTTTGTTCATCGACAAGGATTAGGTACCGCTATGCTACAAAAAGCCGAGCAAATCGCTTTCAATTCAGGCTTGGGATTGCTCAAATTATACGCATCGCTTAACTCCGTGCGATTTTACGAAATCAACGGCTACAAAAAAATCAGCGATTGCGACATTCATCTCAACCCCAAAGTATCCGTCCAAGTCGGCTTAATGCAAAAATATCTGCACGAAAGCGATATGCTGTTTTAAATTTCAGGCAGCCTGAAAACCTATTCTCCATGAAAATAAGCGTAAATTTTTTCGGCTAATAGTGGGCTTATGCCGTCTATTTGGGCAATTTCTTCTGCAGTGGCATTTTTTATGCCTTTGACGCTGCCAAAGTGGGCGATGAGTGCTTTTTTGCGTTTGGCTCCCACGCCGTCTATTTCGTCTAATGCGTTGTGGGTGCGGGCTTTATCTCGGCGTTTTCTGTGTCCTGTAATCGCAAAACGGTGGGCTTCATCTCGCACCATTTGTAAGATTAGGCGTGCCAAGTGTGTGGGCGGCGGATTCAAAACTTCGCCTGTGGCAGGAATAATCAGGTCTTCCGCTCCGTCTTTTCGCTCAACACCTTTGGCTATGCCGATTAAGGGTATGTCTAAATTAAGTTCTGCCCACACTTCTAACGCCATCGTTAATTGTCCTTTACCGCCGTCAATGATGACTAAATCAGGAGCAGGCGGTGCGTCTTCATCATTTTGAGCAAGTTTGGTATAGCGGCGTGTGAGTGCTTCTTTCATCGCCGCATAGTCATCGCCCGTGTGTGTGCTGTGTATGTTAAATCGGCGATATTGTTCAGGACGCATAGCGTAGTCATCATACACCACGCAGGATGCAACGGTGGCTTCGCCAAATGAATGGCTGATGTCAAAACATTCTATGCGAGAAATGGGGGATACGCCCATTAACGCTTCTAATGCGGCTTGGCGTTTGTGTTGTTGTTCTGCCTGTTGCGATTTTTGGGCAATGGAAAGCCGAGCGTTTTGTTCTGCCATATTCAACCACACGCGGCGTTCGCCTTTGGGTTGATGAACTTGGGTGATTTTGTGGTTTGCTTGATTTTCCAAGAGTTGTCGTAGGTTTTCAGGCAGTCTGAACGATGAAATCACAATATGCGGCACTTCTTTGTCGATATAGCGTTGCGAAACAAAGGCTTCAAAGGCTAATTGAATGTTGTTTTCTTCATTATCTATTTGAATATTAGGAAAAAAACTGTGGTCTAAAATCCGCCGTCCAAATCGAATGGCAACGCAATGAATACACAATAATCCGTTTTCTAAAACAGGGGCGATAATGTCGATTTTTTGCGTTCGTTGTGCGTCTTGGCTGTCGATAAATTGGCGTGATTGAACGGCATGCAATGCTTGAATTTTGTCGCGTAATGCGGCGGCTTTTTCAAAATTCAATTCACGCGCAGCAGTCTGCATGTCAAGGGTGAGCGTGTGCAGTAAATCATCGGTTTTGCCGTCTAAAAAATGGCTTGCTTGCTGAATGTCGTGGGTATAATCTTGTTCAGAAATCAAACCGCAACACGCCCCAGAACAACGGTGAATTTGATACAGCAAACACGGACGCGAACGATGATTGAATACATTGTCCTCACAAGTCCGTAGGCGAAACACTTTTTGCAAAATTTCAATGCTCTCTTTCACCGCCTGACTGTTGGGATAAGGACCAAAATAACGGTGTGGCGACTGCAACTTGCCACGATAATAACGAATTTGAGCGAATGGGTGAGCAGAAAATTTTAAATAAGGATAACTTTTGTCATCACGAAACAAAATATTGTACTTGGGAGAAAGACTTTTAATGAGATTGTTTTCTAAAATTAAGGCTTCTGTGTCTGTTCGCGTTGTGGTGATTTCAATGCGATGAATTTGCTTAATCATCAACAAGATACGCGGTGAATGGTTTTTGCCGACAAAATAACTATTCACCCGTTTTTTCAGATTAACCGCTTTTCCCACATACAAAACCTGCCCGTTTTTATCGAGCATACGATAAACACCAGGCAGGTTGGGGAGCGTTTTCAAAAAAACGCTTAAATCAAACGCTTCTGACGACAAAAGAACAGCCGTTTCAAAAAATATCAGATTAGTCGCAGTATTTGTTCACATCGGCTTGATAGCGAGCGATTGCGGCTTCACGATTATCTATACGATTGGCAGCTTGCACATTTTGCAAGTTCATGCGAGCCGTATTGCAGTTGTTTTTTTTGCGTTCTTCTTCGCGACGAGCATTCTCTTCTTCACGGCGTTTGTTTTCAGCCGCAATCTCTTCATTCAACTTAGCTTGTCGTTGAGCCAAAGACAGAGCACGATCTTCATCGCTCATCACTTCGCCAGCGGCGTTTTGCACTTTTAAGGGTTCTACTGCGTGTGTGCGAACATTTACCAAGCCAACCCCCACGGTCTGGTGTCCGCGTGGTGTATCAGAATATTGTGTAACCCCGTTTTCTTCCCAATAGAAAGGACCGCTGCCCGCAGCAGCAGGGATTTGAACATTTTTAATGCTTGGGGTTCTCATCTTTTTTGCCTTCGGAGCAGCGTCAGCCATCGTTACCACGGCAAACATTGCCAGCAAAGAGCATAATAAAACAGATTTTTTCATCTTATGTCGTCCTATTTTTTATTAAAGATTGTTTCCATTGTAGCGTTATTTCTTTATTTTTTCCACAATTTAGTATTATTCTGCAAATAATAGCGACATATTTGATACAATTTCGTCAATTTTTTTGGGAAATCTCATTATGCAAATCATAGAAAAAGCCTACACCTTTGACGATGTCTTACTTGTGCCTGCACATTCGCAGATATTGCCGAAAGACACTTGCTTACAAACGCCCTTAACTCGGGGCATTATGCTCAATTTACCTTTGGTGTCTGCCGCAATGGACACCGTAACCGAAGCCAAATTAGCCATTTCTATGGCACAAGAGGGCGGTATCGGCATTATTCACAAAAATATGACACCCGCACAGCAGGCGCGATGTGTTGAAAAAGTCAAACGCCACGAATCTGGCGTTGTGAAAGACCCCGTAACCATTTCGCCTGATATGTTAGTGGGCGATGTGGTTGCCTTATGTCGCAAGCACAAAATTTCCAGCTTGCCTGTATTAGAAAACGGACAAGTTGTGGGTATTGTGTCTAATCGTGATTTGCGTTTTGAAAAACGCTTGGACCAACAAGTCGGTGCGATTATGACAGGACGAGATAAACTCATCACTGTTAAAGAGGGTACGGATATTGATGCCGCTCGCGATTTAATGCACGAACACAAAATCGAACGCGTTTTGGTGATTGATGACGCTTGGGCGTTAAAAGGTTTAATTACCGTTAAAGACATTCTCAAAACCACTGCCTTTCCGAATGCCAATAAAGATGAATATGGCAGATTAAGGGTTGGTGCGGCTGTGGGGGTTGGCAAAGACACCGATGAACGCGTAGCGGCTTTGGTATCAGAAGGCGTTGATGTGATTGTGGTCGATACCGCACACGGACACAGCCAAAGCGTGATTGACCGCGTTCGCTGGGTGAAACAAAACTATCCTGATTTACAAGTCATAGGCGGCAACATTGCCACTGCCGCTGCCGCTTTGGATTTGGTTAAAGCAGGAGCAGACGGCGTAAAAGTGGGCATCGGTCCAGGTTCCATTTGCACCACACGCATTGTGGCAGGCGTAGGCGTGCCGCAACTGACAGCCATTCACAATGTTGCCACTGCCTTAAAAGGAAGCGGTGTTCCGCTGATTGCAGACGGCGGCATTCGTTATTCAGGCGATTTAGCCAAAGCATTAGCCGCAGGAGCGTCTGCCGTGATGTTAGGCGGTATGTTCGCAGGCACAGACGAAGCACCTGGCGAAATTGAATTGTATCAAGGGCGTTCATACAAATCCTATCGCGGTATGGGGTCTTTGGGGGCGATGAGTCAAGGTTCTGCTGACCGTTATTTTCAAGACACCGCCGCCAATGACAAATATGTGCCAGAGGGCATTGAGGGTCGCGTGCCGTATAAAGGTCCGATTGTGAATATCATTCATCAACTCACAGGCGGTTTGCGTTCGAGTATGGGCTATTTGGGTTGTTTGACGATTGAAGAAATGCACCAAAAAGCCCAATTTGTCGAAATCACTGCGGCAGGCATGAGCGAATCGCATGTACACGATGTACAAATCACCAAAGAAGCCCCGAATTATCACGCTATGCGTTAAGGTTTGATTTTGCGTTATTCAGGCAGCCTGAAAATATCAAACGGAAGTATTTTTACTTCCGTTTTTTTGTATATTCATATTTTCAGGCAACCTGAAAGATTAGTCGAAGCGTTATCTAAAAAAATAAATCGTTTTGCCGTTAGAAAAAACAAAATAACTGCTCATTTTTCGCTGCTTTCAGGCAGCCTGAAATTTATTCAAAATATTTATTTGCATATAAAACAATCATTTTTCGTGATAAAAAAAATCTTTCGACTTAATAGAGTTGAAATAAAACGGTTATCAGGTTACAATAACTTGTTTTTTAAATTTCGCTTGTTTTCATAAAGCAATTTTATCGAGTTTTTATCGCAATGAGTTCTGCATTTGTTATTAAATCCGCACGCATTGAGGCACTTTCCATTGTCTTAAAAGATGGAAATGTCGATACACTCAATGCAGACTTGCAGGCAAATGCGGCGAATTTATCTCAATTTCAAAATATGCCCTTTTTGTTAGATGTCCATTTGTTACCCGACCCTTGGGGTTTGGACATTAAAGAAGTGGTGCGTTGCTTTTCTGCATGTCATATTAAAATCATCGGTATTCGTCATATTGAGGCGGATTATGCAGCGAAAGTGGCTCAATATGATTTGGCGTTTAGTTTGGTGCCAAAAGATAAAGAAGTTTCTCCTACTGCCCCAAATGCCACACAGCCAGTTGCTCATACCACGCAATCGAGCGTTCAGCAAGAACAAGTGGAACGCTTGAAAAATCAGGTTTTGCAACTCAAACAACAGTTGCAGCAAATGGGTTCGCAGACAGCACAAGAGCAGACGCAAGTGCAACACGAGCAAGTGGAACGCTTAAAAACCCAAGTTTTGCAACTCAAACAGCAACTGCAACAGGCAGAACAAGCACATGCACAAGTTCAGGCTTTGCAACAAGAAGTGCAGCAACTTAAAGAACAAAGGCAGCCTGAAAGCGAACAGCCGCAACCCAAACAGCCTGTGCAACGCAATTTACCGACTTCTTCGCCTACCATTATTATGGATAAACCTGTGCGTTCGGGTCAGCAAGTGTATGCCGAAGGCGGCGATGTGATTTGCACGGCTTTGGTGAGTCAAGGGGCAGAAATTATTGCCGATGGCAATATTCATATTTACGCGCCTTTTCGTGGGCGTGCATTGGCGGGTGCGTCTGGCGACAAAAACGCACGCATTTTTATTCACTCTATGCAAGGGCAACTGGTTTCTATTGCAGGCATTTATCGTGTTTTTGATAAGGAATTGCCTGCTTCTTTACATGGTAAATCGGTTGTCGTTTCATTAGACGGCGGAAAATTGAACATTACCGCATTGAGCGGTATTTCTTAAACATTGAGGACGATTAAAGTGGCAAAAGTCATTGTTGTAACTTCTGGAAAAGGCGGTGTGGGTAAAACCACGACCAGTGCAAGTATTGCCGCAGGTTTGGCTCTGCGTGGTTTCAAAACTGCGGTGATTGATTTTGATGTGGGCTTACGCAATCTTGATTTAATTATGGGTTGCGAACGCCGCGTGGTGTATGACTTCGTGAATGTGATTCAAAAAGAAGCGTCATTAACGCAAGCCTTAATTAAGGATAAACATTGCGATAATTTGTTTATTCTGCCTGCATCGCAAACGCGTGATAAAGAGGCTTTAACCAAAGAGGGCGTGGGGCGTGTGATTGACGAATTGCGAAATGAGATGGGCTTTGAGTTCATCGTGTGCGATTCGCCCGCAGGTATTGAAACAGGTGCCTTAATGGCATTGTATTTTGCCGATGAAGCGATTGTTACCACAAATCCCGAAGTATCGAGCGTTCGCGACTCTGACCGTATTTTGGGCATTTTGCAAAGCAAAAGTCGCCGTGCCGAAACGGGTGAAGAACCTGTTAAAGAACACCTGTTGGTTACGCGTTACTCGCCCGAACGCGTGGAAAAAGGCGAAATGTTATCGGTTGATGACATTTACGACTTGTTGCGTATTCCTTTAATCGGCGTGATTCCTGAAACCAAAGATGTGCTGTCTGCGTCTAACACGGGTATGCCGTCTATTTATATGAAAGACACGGTTGTGTCCGAAGCCTATCAAGATGTGGTAGCACGTTTATTGGGCGAAAATCGTGAAATGCGTTTCTTGCAAGCCGAGAAAAAAGGCTTTTTCCAGAAATTATTTGGTAAGTAAAAAGGGTAATCAATTATGGCATCACTGATTGAACGCCTTTTTGGCAGACGAACCACTTCGGCAAGTACGGCACGCGACCGTTTGCAAATCATTATGGCATACGAACGCAATGATGATTCCAAACCCGTTGCCGACTACATTCCCGCCTTAAAGAAAGAACTTTTAGAAGTGCTTTCTAAATATGTTTCAGTCAAACCAGAAGATATTAAAATCACACAAGAGGAGCAAAATGGGGTTGATGTACTGGCACTGAATATCACGCTGCCTGAAAGTACGGAAAACACTGAAACTTCCAACAATTCAACACCATAAGGAAAGAAAATCATGACCCTGACCGAGTTGCGATATATCGTTGCCGTTTCGCAAGAATGTCATTTTGGGCGAGCAGCCAAAGTGTGCAATGTCAGCCAGCCCACATTGTCGATTGCCGTGAAGAAGTTAGAAGACGAATTAGGCATAGGTTTATTCGACCGCAGTTCTAATGAAGTGATTGTTACCGAAATCGGCAAACAAATCATTGACCAAGCCAGACGCGTTTTAGAAGAATCCGACCGTCTGAAACACTTGGCAGAACGCCGTCAGGACGAATTAGAAGGGGCGTTTAAATTAGGCTTGATTTTCACCGTAGCCCCGTATTTGTTGCCCAAACTGATTATGCCCCTGCACGCTCTTGCACCCAAAATGCCTTTGGTGTTAGAAGAAAACTACACCCATGTTCTAACCGAACTGCTTAAAAAAGGAGCATTAGACGCGACCATTGTGGCAGAACCGTTCCACGAAACAGGTATTGAAACCATACCGTTATATGACGAACCCTTTTTCGTGATTGTTCCCAAAGGGCACCCGTTTGAAGAAAAAGATATGATTGCTTCCAAGCAGTTAGTTAAAGAACGCATTTTATTGCTGACCGAAGGCAACTGTATGCGAGATAATATCTTATCGAACTGTCGCGAGTTAGCCGCTGCACAAACAGGTTTGCAAGGCATAGCAAACACGCTGCAAGGCAGTTCTATTAACACTATTCGCCATATGGTTGCAGGTGGTTTGGCAATCAGCATTTTGCCTGCGTCGTCACTCACCGACAACGACCACTTGCTGTTTTCGGTTATTCCATTCAAACAACCCGTGCCATCTCGCCGCGTGGTTTTGGCGTATCGCAAAAACTTTATTCGTCCCAAAGCAATCGAAGCCATTCGCCAGTCGGTTTTACAATCGCAACTGCGTGGCGTGAAGTTTGTTACGGAATAATATATGCAGGCTGTCTTCTTAGGCAGCCTGAAAAGTTTAATCAACCTAAATGATAAGGGGTTTGCCACGCGTCCTGCGGACGCTCGCAATGACCTATCTGTAAGCGATAAATCGCTAACGGATAGGTTATTTCAGGCAGCCTGAAATATTTTTACATAAGGAAAAACAAAATGTTATTAAGCAATATCGAAACAATCCCCGACCGCAAAATTGTCAAGCATCTTGGTATGGTGCAAGGTTCAACCGTGCGTGCCAAACATGCAGGACGCGACATTATGGCAGGTTTGAAAAACATTGTCGGCGGCGAACTGAAAGGCTACACCGAGTTACTTAACGAATCACGCGAAGAAGCGTTGGGCAGAATGACCGAGCAAGCGGCTCGCTTGGGTGCCAATGCAGTCATCAATGTGCGTTTTGCCACTTCCAATGTTGCCGCAGGAGCAAGCGAAGTTTTTGCCTATGGCACAGCCGTTGTTTTGGAAGAATAAAAATGTGGCAACTTCTTATATTTTTAACATTATTAGCATTAGGCTACGGCGTGGGCAAAACGCTTGAACGCAAGCATTTTTTAAGCATTTTACAACGCGAACGAGACTTGTCGCACATCGTTGCCTTTTCCGCCAAACGACCGCCCGACACATTTGGCAACACATTTTTGGTTAAAGGCAGCGTAGTGGTGTCGTCTGATTATTTCAAACAATTTCTATCCGCTTGGCGATTATTTTTTGGCGGCAGATTAAAAAGTTACGAAACGCTGTTGGAACGAGCCAGACGCGAAGCCGTGTTAAGAATGAAAGCCGAAGCCCAAGTGGGCAATGCCAACGCCATTTTTAATGTGAAATTAGAAACTTCGGTAATTAGCGACCAAGTCAGCGACGGCGGTGCCATCGGCACAGTAGAAATTTTGGCATACGGCACAGCAGGAACACTAACACAATAATTTTCAGGCTGCCTGAAAGGATTATATCAATTTATAAGGGGTAATATATGGGGTACATAATCATCGGTTTGGTTTTACTTGTTTTATCGTTTGCATATTTAAGTTATATATTAAAAAAGGAAATTGAAAATCAAAAACATAGATGTAATAGTTTGAATAAAGAAAATTATTCATTACATCGCGATAATAATGAATTAAAAAATAAAAATAATATATTGCAAGATGACTATAATAGATTAGCAAATTTGTTTGAAAATTTGCAGTACAGGTATGCAATATTATTAGAGGATAATCAAGGAAAAGATAAAGAGATAAAATTTTGTTTATCTTTCGATTTGCCAACAGAACAAGAAAAGCAAGATAAAAAATTGAAGATAGCAAATGAGTTATTGAATAAAAATGAATTATCATCAAAATACTATATCAATAATGATGAACTTTATATTTATAACATGTTGATACATGTTTATAACGATTGTTTTCAAGATAAAAATAAAGGAATAATAATTTCCCCACAGGTGTCAATGAAAGCATTCATTGATGGGGAAAACGATAGTTACAAGGTATATTCAGATTATTATGTTGATTTTTTAATAGGTAAAAGAAATACTTATAAGAATAAATATGATAAAGAACTTACAAATGTTGTCCCCTATGCTGTTATAGAATATCATGGGCATTGGCATTATGGTCGAGAGAAAGATACAGAAAAAGAAAAGAAAAAATTAGAAGTTATGACCAATGATAAAATAAAAGAAGCATGTTTAACAAAAGTAGGTATTCCATTAAAGATAATTAAATATGATGAAATTTATGGTGATGATAAAATCAATCGAGATAAATTAAAACAAAAAGTTAAGCAAGTATTTAATGAGATTTTTCAGGCTGCCTGAAATAAAATTCTAAATCAATACTAACAAGGAATAAAAAACTTTTATGAATTTAGAAAACTGGATAGGTTTGCGTTATTTACGCACCAAAAAACGCAATGGTTTTATTTCGTTTATCAGCGTGATTTCTGTCTTGTGTATTGCATTAGGCGTGATGACGCTGATTGTGGTTTTGTCGGTGATGAACGGTTTTCAACGCGATGTGCGTGCCAAATTGTTTGAAGTGTCGCCACATATTACTGTGGGTTACACCGACCCTGACGACACCCGTTCTTGGCAGAATTTAGTGCAAATGGCAAAGCAAAACAAGCATGTCATAGCGGCAACGCCTGTGGCAGACGGTCAGGCTTTGCTCACAAACGCAGGCGAAGTTAAGGGGGCGTTGTTGCAAGGCGTTTTACCTGATGAGTTTATTCAAGTAGCACAATTTGACGGCTTTAATCAAAGCCATTTGGATACATTGAAATCAGGCGAATTTAATATTATTTTGGGCAGTGTGTTGGCGGAAAGTATGGTAGTCAATGTGGGCGATAAAATCACCGTTTTAACGCCGCAGGGCAATGCCACGCCCACAGGTATGGTGCCGCGTTTGAAACAGTTTAATGTAACCGCGATTGTGGCAACCGAAATTTATGAAATGAACAATACGCTGGCGTTGGTGCATATTGCGGACGCACAAAAACTATTCAAAATGGGGGACGCTGTGAGCGGCATTCGCATTAAGTTGGACAATCCGCAAAACGCCCCTGAAATCGCTCCCACGATTATTCCGAACGCAGTAGAGCAGGGTATTTGGGTGCATGACTGGTCATTTTCTAATCGCACTTATTTTGAAGCCGTGGCGATGGAGAAAAAAATGATGTTTATCATTATGACGCTCATCAGTCTTGTTGCGTCTTTTAATTTGGTGTCGCTTTTGGTGATGACAGTCAATGAAAAACGAGCCGATATTGCTATTTTACGCACGCTCGGACTTTCGCCCGCAGGCGTGATGCAAATATTTTTGGTGCAAGGCGGTATTGTCGGTTTTGTCGGCACGGCTTTGGGCGTGATTTTGGGTGTTACGGTTGCCGCAAATATCAGCAGCATTGTGGCATTTATCGAAAATATGGCAGGACGCTCACTTGTTAATTCGCAAGTGTATTTCTTAAACTATATTCCGTCCGATATTCAAATTACCGATGTAGCGGTGATTGCCGTGATTTCGCTTGTTTTGGCGTTTTTAGCAACCTTGTACCCTGCGTGGAACGCAGCACGCACACAACCTGCGGAGGCATTGCGTTATGAGTAATTTAGTTATTTCTTGCGAAAATGTGGTGAAAAACTACCAAGACGGCGGTTTAAGCGTAGAAGTGTTGCGACAAATTAACCTGAATATCCACAAGGGCGAGAGCGTATGCATTGTCGGTGCCAGCGGTTCGGGCAAATCCACGCTGCTTCACCTTTTAGGCGGATTAGACCGTCCCACTTTGGGTGATATAAAGTTAATGGGACAACACTTAACCTTGCTTAATCAACGCGAATTAGGCGAATTACGCAATCGTTACTTGGGTTTTGTGTATCAATTTCATCATTTGCTGCCTGAATTTTCAGCCGAAGAAAATGTGATGATGCCCTTGTTAATCGCCAAAAAAAGCCGCGAAGAAGCAAAACGCTCAGCAGTTGAAATGTTAGAAAAAGTGGGCTTAAAAAACCGAGCCGCCCACAGACCAGGTGAGTTATCAGGCGGAGAACGCCAAAGGGCAGCGATTGCACGGGCATTGGTTACCCGTCCTGCCTGCATTTTGGCAGACGAACCCACAGGCAATTTAGACCGCAAAAACGCCGCCAATGTACTCGCTATGATGATGGACTTAAAAAACGAATTGGGTACAGCGTTGGTTGTGGTAACACACGATGACCAAGCCACGCAACACTTTGATAGGGTGATGACCATGTCGGACGGGGTTTTGACAGTTAGCAGTTGATTTTTATCTTTCAGGCTGCCTGAAAGCAAAGGGTGAATAATGAAAAAAGAAAAACAACCATTAAGACTGTGGTTAAAATTCTTCCGAGCCGTACTTGGTGCGATTATGGTATCTTTTTTTGGGGATATTGTGATTGTTATTTTGAGTGGTTTAGTTTCTGAAATTCGGAATATTGGCGACTTTTTCGCAATGCTTTTATTAAGTGGACTTGTTGCCCTAATTTTTGCAGGCATTCCCACTTTTGTTGCCTATTTCATTATTGAATTTGTTCCCAAACAATATCGCTCCATTTGTGCAGGCGTTTATGCGGTAATTTTGGGGCTTTATTTAGAAACTGTATTTCACGGTTTTAAGATAGCAGGTTCGTGGATATTAGGCTCAATCGTTGCTGTTGTAATCACAGAATATATTTTGCGAGAAAAAAATACCACACCACAAAAACAGGCGGAAGAAATAGCGTAAATATTTTGTTTCAGGCAGCCTGAACGTCTTGTTTTATCGTAAAATAACCCATTTTTTAAATATCACAAATTTTAAAATGATTTATCCTGAAAAATATCAAGTGATTGTAGTTGGCGGCGGGCATGCTGGGACGGAAGCGGCTTTGGCGGCGGCAAGAATGGGGGTGAAAACGCTGCTTTTAACGCACAATATCGAAACGCTTGGACAAATGTCGTGCAATCCGTCTATTGGCGGCATTGGCAAAGGGCATTTGGTGCGTGAAGTTGATGCTTTGGGCGGTGCCATGGCGTTAGCCGCCGATATGGGCGGTATTCAGTTTCGTACGCTCAATGCGTCCAAAGGTCCTGCGGTGCGTGCGACACGCGTTCAAGCCGACCGTATTTTGTATAAAGCCGCTATTCGTAAGATATTGGAAAATCAAGAAAATTTAGATTTATTTCAACAGCCTGTTGATGATATTTTGGTTTCAGGCAGCCGTGTGATTGGCGTTAAAACCGCTATGGGCTTGGCATTTCACGGCGATTGTGTGGTTTTAACCGCAGGTACTTTTTTAACAGGCAAAATTCACATTGGTTTGGAAAATTACGGCGGCGGCAGGGCTGGGGACGCTCCTGCAAACGCTTTGGGTAGTTGTCTCAAAGAATTGGGTTTGCCGCAGGGGCGACTGAAAACAGGCACGCCGCCCAGAATTGACGGACGCACGATTGATTTTAGCAAGTTACAAGAACAAGCAGGCGACACGCCGCCGCCTGTGTTTTCTGTGCGTGGCACACCTGATATGCACCCCAAACAAGTTTCGTGCTGGATAACGCACACCAATCCGACAACCCACGACATTATCCGCTCGGGCTTTGACCGCAGTCCGATGTTTATGGGCGTGATTGAGGGTGTAGGGCCACGCTATTGTCCGTCTATTGAAGATAAAGTCAATCGCTTTGCTCATCGTGATAGTCATCAGATATTTCTCGAACCCGAGGGTTTGACCACAAACGAATATTATCCGAACGGCATTTCAACGAGCCTACCGTTTGATATTCAATTTGCTTTGGTGCGTTCTATGCAGGGTCTTGAAAATGCACGAATTTTACGACCAGGTTATGCGATTGAATACGATTATTTCGACCCACGCAACCTGAAAACCACATTAGAAACCAAAACCATAGAAAACCTATTTTTTGCAGGGCAAATCAACGGCACAACAGGTTATGAAGAAGCGGCGGCACAGGGGCTTTTGGCTGGTGCAAACGCCGCACTGCGGGCAATGGATAAAGATTTGTTCTCGCCCACTCGTTCGGAGGCGTATTTGGGCGTTTTGGTTGATGATTTAACCGCCAAAGGCATTACCGAGCCGTATCGAATGTTCACCAGCCGAGCCGAATACCGTCTGCAGTTGCGAGAAGACAACGCCGATTTTCGCCTAACTGAAATTGGTCATCAATTAGGGCTTGTGGGGGAAATTCAGTGGCGATTGTTTAACGAGAAAAAAGACTCGGTAGAAAAAGAGCAACAACGCTTGCAAAGCACTTGGGTAACTCCTTTCAGGCTGCCTGAAACGGAGCAGTTGCGTGTTTTAGGTAAGACAATCGAGCGAGAATATTCATTAGCCGATTTATTACGCCGTCCGCAAGTGTCATACGACTTATTGATGACGCTACCGAATGTGCAACCTGAAACGCCGTTATCCAAAGAAGCCGCTCTGCAAGTAGAAATTTTAACGAAATATCAAGGATATATCGAAAAACAAAACGAAGAAATCGCTCGCTTGCAAAACTTGGAAGATTTAAAACTGCCGATTGATTTGGACTACACCACAATCAAGGGCTTATCTGCCGAAGTGCAACAACGGCTTAACCGCCACAAACCCGAAAGCGTAGGACAAGCGTCCAGAATGACAGGCATCACGCCAGCCGCTGTGTCGCTTTTGGCGGTGTATGCGAAACGGGGGTTTAATCAGTGAGCAGTTAGTAGTGAGCAGTGATTAAGTTTTGCCTTATCAGGCAAAACAGACTATTTTTAGATAATGTTTCGATTTTCCTTTCAGGCAGCCTGAAAGGTTTATCGAAATAAGAAATTGGGGGTTATGATGAGTGGTGTTACTCTGGAAAAAAGTAAAGCGTTTGCTCTTCGGATTATTAAGTTGTATCGTTATTTGTGTGATGAAAAGCGAGAATTTGTTTTATCCAAACAAGTCTTAAAAAGTGGAACAAGTATTGGTGCCAATGTTAAGGAAGCACAAGCCGCACAATCTAAAAAAGACTTTTTAGCAAAAATGTATATTGCTTATAAAGAAGCAAATGAAACAGAATATTGGCTTGAATTGCTTTTTGAAAGCGGTTATTTAGAGGAAAAAAATTTTCGTTCTATTTATGGTGATAATAAGGAAATTTTAAAATTGCTCACAGCAATTACTAAAACAGTGAGCAGTTAGCAGTTGTTTTGTTTTGCCTTGTCAGGCAAAACAAGTTGTGTTCAGATAACGCTTCGATTTTTCTTTTCAGGTAGCCTGAAAGATTTATCGAAGTGTTATCTAAATATTATCCGTCAAGCCTGATAAGGCTTGACTAAATAACTGCTCACTACTAACTGCTCACTGCTCACTAAATTAAAACCGCCGTTTCAACTTACACTTCGTTAAAATGCACGCCGCCAATTCTTCTACCGATTTATCTGTGGTAATTAAAAACGGAATATTGTGGCGTAAAAACATTTCTTCGGCAGTGGCAACTTCTTTAACGCAATTTTTCAAAGACGCGTAATGAGAATCAGGTCTTCTTTCATGGCGAATTTTTTGTAACCTATTGCTATCAATGGTTAAACCGAATAATTTATTTTTATACGGTTTTAACATTCTGGGTAAGTCTAAACTTTCCAAATCATCGGGTGTTAATGGATAGTTTGCAGCACGAATGCCGTATTGTAAGGCTAAATACAAACAAGTGGGGGTTTTACCTGCACGCGATACGCCGACTAAAATAATATCGGCACGGGCTAAATCTTTATCGGTAATGCCGTCATCGTGTCCGAGTGAAAAATTCACTGCTTCCATTCTTGCGTCATAGCGGGCGGTGTCGGTTAAACCGTGTGTGGCACCTGTAATGCGGCGAGCGTCTGTGTGTAGTTCTTTTTCTAAATTTGTGATAAATGAATCATAAAAATCAATATGATACGCGGGGCAAGTGTGAATAATTTTTCGCACTTCATTATTGACAACGCTGGAAAAAATCAAAGGACGCCCCCAACCATTTCCGTCTTCGGCGACTTCTTCGGCAATGTGTGCCAAGAGTTCGTGAGCCTTGTCTGGCGTGTCGATAAAAGGATAAGTGCGTTGCTTAAATTCGGCAGCGTTAAACTGATTCAGCAGGGCTTCTCCCATACTCTCAACCGTAATGCCCGTGCGGTCAGAAATAAAATACGCTCGGCGGCGAATGGCAGGTGTGTTGCTCATGGTTGTTCCTTTTGATTTTTTCAAAGTTGCTTATTATAGCAGTGAGCGGTGAGCAGTGAGCAGTGAGCAATTATTTCGATTTTTCTTTCAGGCAGCCTGAAAGAAAAAACAGTGTCATTGCGAGCCGTGTGAAACACGGCGTGGCAATCTTCTTGTCGGTTAGGTAGATTAATCGTTTCAGGCAGCCTGAAAAATATCTAACTTACTGTAATCATTTTATTTTTTTATTGACACACGGATTCGGTTAGGCTCACGCAATGCCATTAAGTTTTTCTTTTAAAGAGATTGCGTTAGCAATCTCGAATCCGTGTGACATTTTAAAAAATCTGTGCTTTCAGGCAGCCTGAAAGAAAAATCGAAGCGTCATCTAAAAGCAGTAGTCAAGCCATAGGCTTGACTAAATCACTGCTCACTACTCACTTATCACTGCTCACTGTATTCAAAGCGTTGTTCAAATCTGCCCAAATATCTTCCACATATTCAATGCCGATTGAAAACCGCAACAAGCCTTCTTTTATGCCTAATTTTTGTTTAACATCGGGCGACATACCGCTGTGCGATTGAGTGTAGGAGTGATTCACCAAACTTTCCACACCGCCAAGACTGGACGACATTTGTATTAACTTCAAGGATTGAATAACTTGATTTGCGGCTTGTCGCGTATCGTTTTTCAAATAAATCGACACCACGCCGCCAAAATTTCGCATTTGTTGTTTTGTCAGAGCATAATCAGGGTTTTCAGGCAGCCCTGTATAAAAAACTTGGGCAACGGCAGGGTGATTTTGCAAGCGGCGGGCAATTTCCAAAGCATTCTCGCAGTGTCTATCCATACGCACAGCCAGTGTTTTAATACCACGCAAGACAAACGCACAATCGAACGGAGCGGCAACCGCACCGCTATTAACTTGCATAGAACGAATAGCCGCAGCGTGTTCAGGCGATTTTGCCACCGCAATACCCATAAGCACATCAGAATGACCGCATAAATACTTGGTTGCCGAATGAACCACAATATCACAGCCTAAATCAAGCGGATTTTGCAGATAGGGTGTGGCAAAAGTGTTGTCTATACCGACCACTGCCCCTGCCTGATGAGCCATATCGGATAATGCCCGAATATCGACTAAACGCAATAAGGGATTAGACGGCGTTTCTAACCATACCATTTTAACTTTTTGTTTTTCAAAAATATTTTTTAAGTTTTGCGGTTTGGTTAAATCGGCAAAAATCACATTAACGCCCCATTTGGCATACACATCATTCAGTAAATCAAACGAGCCGCCATAAATATCTGCCACAGCCACAATGGTGTCGGCAGGTTTCAATAAAGAACGCCAAACAGCGTCAATTGCTGCCATACCGCTGGCAAAGGCAAAACCTTTCTCACCGTGTTCTAAATCGGCAAGCGTTTGTTCTAAAACTTGCCGTGTGGGATTGCTTAATCGAGAATAACGATAAGGAATTTGCTCGCCGATTTCTTTCATTGCGAACATACTGTTTTGATAAATCGGCGGCATAATCGCCCGATTGTGTTCGTCAGGGTTATAAGCCGTGTGAATGGCTTGGGTGTTAAAGTGCATTTTTAGGCTCCTGTGTAAAGAATAGGCGGATTATAGCGGTAAGTGAGAGAGAGCGTTATAACTTATGGTGATAAATAAATAATTTTCAGGCAGCCTGAAAGCACAACTGCTTACTACTCACTATTAACTGCTCACTTTTCTATGCCGTTTATGTCGGATATACGGCA
>JAFWRB010000072.1 GCA_017508845.1 Neisseriaceae bacterium
AGAGCAATCAGTTCCAATTTGCGCCCATTGCGATAATCAATCTCTTTGTCTCGCAGTGATTGACAGAAATCACAGACGGCAGTGCTAGCCTCATAGTTCTTCGCCAGCGTATGCCACTGTGCCGTCTGCAATCGCTTTAACGGCTTGTCCTTCTTTGCCCGCAATATCAATGCCTTTTTGCGTTTGAGCGTTAAAGTTAGAAATGACGCTGCCTTTCATCGGCCACACGGGTTTGAAGTCGCTTAAAATTTTGCGTTGAATTCTGATTTGTTGAGGTGTTTCTTTAACCACTTCTTTGGCGGATTCAGACTGTTTGCCATCGCTTAAATTCAGACATTTTTTGGCGTCTTTGCCTTTGGGCGGCATAACGCGAATTTCTTCGCCCACAATCAACATGTTTTTATTGGGAATTTTATTCCAGCATTTCAGCGTAGCAATGCTTCTGCCAAAATGTGTGGAAATATACGACAGCGTGTCGCCACTGCGTACGGTGTAAAAACCTTCGTCCGAAATGGGATATTGCGGGCGATACACTTCTGTTTCTTCTACGGTTTCAGGTTCGGCAACGGTTGTGCAAGCAGACAATACAAAGGCAAGCCAGCACAATGAGCCGAGTTTAAAGTAAGGCGTTGCGTGTTTCATTTTTGTTTCCCCTGTTTTCAGGCAGCCTGAAAACACTGTTATCATCGTTTCGATTTGAAAAAAATTCCAGACAGCAAAACTATTTTGGCACCGCAAAGTGCGTGCCAATGCAAAATAATTTTTGAACCATAGTTAAAATATTTCAAAATTATTATGCAAGGGCTATTGTTATCATTTTATTGTTTCAGGCTGCCTGAAACGAAGTTCTACGAGCCGTAAGGCGAAGTTAAAACCTATACCTGCCAATCAATCGGCGAAATCCCTTTATCCTTTAAATATTGATTGGTCTGTGAAAAATGACGACAGCCAAAAAAGCCACGATGAGCCGATAAGGGCGATGGGTGTGCGGCTTTGAGTACCAAATGGCGGGCTGTGTCGATTTTGCTTCCCTTTTTCTGTGCGGGATTGCCCCATAGCAAGAAAACCAAATTTTCTCGGTGCTGGTTTAAAACTTCAATCACTTTATCGGTAAAGGTTTCCCAGCCTATATCCTTGTGCGAATGTGCCAAATGGGCTTTGACGGTTAAAACGGTGTTGAGTAACAAAACCCCTTCATCTGCCCATTTTTTCAGGCAGCCGTGATTAGGAATTTGAAAACCGTCAATGTCGCTTGCCAATTCTTTATAAATGTTTTTTAAAGACGGCGGTATTTCCACGCCCTGCTGCACGGAAAACGCCAAACCGTGTGCCTGATTTTCATTGTGATAAGGGTCCTGCCCAATAATCACCACTTTCACACGGTTAAATTCGGTGTAACGAAAGGCGTTAAATACATCATGAGCAGGCGGATAAATGATTTGTCCGCTTTGCCGCTCCGTATTCACTTGTTGAATGATTTTTTGAAAATACGGCTGTTGTTTTTCTGCCCCAATGGCATCTGCCCACGATTTCACACTGTTTATAACCTTTCTTTTAATGCACCAAACAATTTACCCAATAAGCCGCCGCGTCGTGGTTCGTCAATTTGCACTTCCATTTCGTCAAACGCTTGACACAATAGTCCAATCGCTGTGGCGTATTTGGGATTGCGAACGCGTTCAGACAAACCGCCCATACGGCGACTGGGCACACCCACTCGTACGGGTAGGTCAAACACATCTTCGGCTAAATCAACCAAGCCTGCCATCAGTGAAGTACCGCCTGTCAAAATAATGCCTGCGGATAATTGGTCGGCAAAACCTGCTCGGTCTAATTCGTTGGAAACAATGTAGAATAACTCGGTCATTCTTGGTTGCAATACTTCGGTAACCAAAACACGGCGTTCCACTTGACGGGATCGGCGTTCATCGCCAATGCTGGGGACTTTAATCATTTCGTCCATACCGTCCAAAGAATCCACAGCCGCACCGTGATACACTTTAATGTGTTCAGCCGCATCATACGGCGTGCGTAAGGCTTGGGCTAAATCACGCGTCAGTAATTCACCTGCGAAGGGAATGACTGCTGTGTGGCGAATGGCACCATTGGTAAAGACAGAAATATCCGTAGTGCCTGCCCCCATATCCACGCAACACACGCCCAATTCTTGGTCGTCATCGGTTAAAACCGCCAATGCACTGGCTAATGGTTGCAACACAATGGTTTCAGGAATTAACTCGGCACGTTGAATACATTTTTCCAAGTTCTGCACCGCCGTAGTCGCCCCTGTGATGATGTGAATTTTCACCACTAATCGAGTGCCGCTCATACCCAATGGGTCTTGCACACCAGGTTGATTATCGACAATAAATTCTTGAATAACGGTGTGCAAAATTTGTTGTTCAGGCGGAATGCTCACCGCTTTGGCAGTGTCAATCGCACGGCTGATGTCGTCTTTGGTAACTTCGCCGTCTTTAATTTTGACCATACCTTCGGAATTGAGACTGCTGATATGATTGCCTGCAATACCAATCACCACGCTATGTACTTGGCAGTCTGCCATGTGTTCGGCTTCTTCCACAGCAGAACGAATGGCACTGGCTGTGGCATCAATATTGGCAATCATACCGTTTTTAATGCCCCTTGTCGGTGCTTCGCCCATGCCGACAATGCGAATTTCTTCGCCGTCAAACTCGCCAATCAATGCGACTGTTTTGTCCGTGCCAATATCCAATGCACACAAGTGTCTGTCTTTTTTATCCATCATTTTTATGAAAGTTCCGTTATTTTTTCTGTTGCTCATCGGCGGTTTGTTCCGCCACATTTTTGTTCATACGAACGGCAAAACCATTGCGATAACGCATATCGACATACTCAATCGTAGCGGCTTGCGGCAAAAGCGTGCTTTGCCAATACGAAACAAAACGATTGATTCGATTGTGCGTATCTTCTCGCCCTAATTTTACTGTAATTCCGTTATTGAGTGAAAGTTGCCACGCATTTCTTTCATCACAAAATAATTTATCAATGGTTAAATTCACTTCCGACAAGGATTTTTGCATAAACGCAAAGTGTTTTACCATAATCTGTTCGTTTGGCGATGCTCCGTAAAAGGACGGTAGTGTGCTGTCGCCGCTTGCGTCAAAAATTTTTCCTTGTGTATCAATAAGTTGTGTATCATTCCAGCGAGCCAGTGGCGTGCGTTCCACAATGCGAACAGCAATGGTATCAGGCCACACGCGGGAAACTTCCACTTTTTCAACCCACACAATTTGTTCAAAGCGTGCTTTCACTTTGTTCAAATTAACGCTAAAAATATTGCCGACAATGCTGTCTTGGCGGGCTTGCTCTAATTCGCTATCGCTAATGTGAAGAAAGGCAGTGTTATTGCTTTCGGCAATATCAATTTGGCGAATGGGAAAGCGGGGCGTGTTAATTAACCACTGAAAACCGCCCACTAATACAATCATCACCAAAATCGTATAAAGCCAGCCCGTTAAATTGCGAATCGCAGACGGTGGTGTACGACCTTGATTCTTCTGTAATTTTATTTTTTTATCGTTCCGCCGCATATCGCAAAATTTCTACACATAAATCAGGAAAATCCACACCCACTTGTTTGGCTGCTTTGGGTACCAAACTGTGCGAAGTCATACCTGGCACAGTATTGACTTCTAACAAATATAAATTGTCGTTATTGTCTTTCAAAAAATCCACACGCCCCCAGCCTGTACAACCTAAAATTTGAAAGGCTTTCAATGCCAAATCTTTCATTTCTTCTTCTTTTTCTTTTGACAAATCGGACGGGCATTGATACACCGTATCATCGCGATAATACTTGGCTTCATAGTCATACCATTTGCCTTTGGGGATAATGCGAATGGAAGGCAAGGCACGATTGCCCACAATCGAACACGCATATTCGCCGCCCATAATGGCTTTTTCTGCCAAAATAACGCCGTGATATTGTTTGAGTTCAGGGTAGGCGGCTGCTAATTCGCCTTTATTTTCAATCATTTTTACGCCGACACTGCTGCCTTCTGCCGCAGGTTTGACAAACAAGGGAAAGCCAAATTCTTCTTCAACCGCAGCAAAATCGCTGTCGTCATTTAACACCATATACGGCACATTCGGCAATCCCGCACTTTGCCACACAAGGCGTGTGTGAAATTTATCCATAGAAATGGCACTTGCCATCACGCCACTGCCTGTGTAGGGAATATTCATCGTTTCTAATGCACCTTGCACCACGCCGTCTTCGCCATAAGTGCCGTGCAAGACATTAAAGGCAACCTGAAAACCCTCTTCAAGCAAGCGGTGTAGCGGTTTTTCCTTTGGGTCAAATAAATGTGCGTCTATGCCCTTGCTCTGCAAGGCTTCACAAACTGCATTGCCACTGGTGAGCGACACTTCTCGCTCACTTGAAAAACCGCCTGCTAATACCGCGACTTTGCCAAAATTTTGTGTGTTCATTGTTGTTCTTTCTGGTGTTTTATGAGTGTGGTCAAAATAATCCAAAACAATAACAGGCGGTAAGCCGCAGATAGTATCGTTAATGCAGCAAGGCGAGCCAACGCATTAGTGTTTTGAATTTTTTGACTACGGATATTTTTTGTGCAATTTTTTCAGGCTGCCTGAAAGGATAATATTTTATTGTATTCTGGGGGTTTTATGTAAAGAAAATTACAAAAAAACACCTTGATTGAATGATTTTGTGGGATTATTTTCAGGCAGCCTGAAAAGAGATACAACTTAATCTTTCCACACACAAAATTCATCTAATCCTGCTCTTGGCGGTTTGAGCGTATTCACAATATGGTTTTTATCCGCATAGCCCAATGCCATCGCACTCACCAAAATTTCGTTTTCCGCACTCAAAAGCGGCAGAACAATGCTGTGGTATTTATTCCACGCTGCTTGGGCACAACTGTCCAGACCGTGCGATTTAGCAGAAAGCATTAAATTTTGCATAAACATTGCCGTATCTAATTTTGCCCCATCGCCCAACACCTTATTCAGCGTAAAAAATAAGGCGACTGGTGCGTCAAAAAAACGATAATTGCGTAAATGTTGTGCGTGCATTTTGTCCTTATCGCCTTTTTCTATGCCTAATAAGCCATACAATTCCCAGCCATTTTGACGGCGGCGGTCGATATAAGGCGACACCCATTCGGTTGGATAATAAGGGAAAGTTTCTTTATATTGCTCGCCTAATTCAGGATTTTTCCGTGTATTTTCAATTACTTCAATAACGGCGTTAGAAATTTTATTTTTCGTATCACCTGTTACCACATACACTTTCCACGCCTGCGTATTTGTGCCAGACGGAGCGTAAGACGCAGTGGTTAAAATTTCTTTTAATAACGCATTATCAACAGGCTGCTGCGTAAAAGCCCGAATGGAACGGCGTTCGCGAATGATTTGGTCGATTTCAGTCATGGTTTTCTCCTTATCAAAATCAAAGGCGTTATTTTATCACCTTTGCTTTTTGTTAAAATATTACATTATTTTTTCAGGCTGCCTGAAAGAAACCCCTGCAAAATGAGCATCTGTGGCACATTTCTTCGTTGTGTGTTGCTCGAAAACTCGCCTAACTATTTGTTATGTCTTCGTTTTCTGTGCTACTACGCCTTGAAATGTACGCACATCTACTCATTTTTCAGGGGTTTCTGAAAGTGTTATTATGTCGTCCATTATTTCCTTAATTTTTCGTTTAACTGCCAAATTGCCTTTACCTGTTTTGTATTATTTAGGCGGTTTTTTAGGCAGTATTGCTTATTTTTTGGCACCGCAACTTCGCCGCCGTATTCGTGAAAATTTGCGGCAAGCCGATTTACCTTGTGATAATAAGACCGCTCGCCTTGTGGCGATTGAAGCCGTTCGCAGTGGTTTGGAATTGACGATTGCATGGACGCGTTCGCCTGACTATATGGTTTCATTGTTTCATGACACGCAAGGCTGGGAATATGTTGAACAGGCGATTGCCAATAACAACGGGTTGTTATTGATTACGCCGCATTTAGGCAGTTATGATTTGGCAGGGCGATTTATTTCCGAGAACTTGCCGTTTGATTTAACTGCAATGTATCGACCGCCCAAGAAGGCTTATTTAGAGCCGATTATGACGGCGGGGCGAGAACGCGGCAAGGGGCACGCCGCTCCTGCGAATGCGTCTGGCGTGCGTCAAGTGGTGCGTGCTTTGAAGAAAAAAGAAGCGGTGATTGTTCTGCCTGACCAAGTACCACAAGCAGGCGAGGGTGTGTGGGTGCCATTTTTTGGCAAAACCGCATATACAATGACTTTGGCGGCTCGTTTGGCGGTGATGAATAATGTTACACCTTTAATGTTTTGCGGCGAACGCTTGGCAAGCGGCAAAGGTTTTCGCCTAAATATTGTGCCATTTTTAGGCGAACTTTCTGGCGATAAAGAACACGATGCGGCGTTAATCAACCAAAGCGCCGAAGCCCTAATCCGCCGTTTTTATACACAATATTTATTTTCATACAACCGCTACAAAACCCCCGCAGGCGTTACAAAACCTGATGAGAAGTGATTTCAGGCTGCCTGAAAGAAATTTATTAGGATAAAATAAAATGAAAAAAATAATTTTAATTATATTTTCTTTGCTACCTACATTGATTGCTATAATATCTTGTTTTTATTTTGATTTGTCTTGGCGTTTAGAAACAAGTTTGGTTATTCTTACATTATTCTCTTTATCGCTTTTATTGTTTTTATCGTGTATCTTACCAAAATCATCAACGAATAATAATAAACAAAATAATAGGATATTATCTTTTTGTATTACCATTATTTCTGGTATTATTTCGTTTTTAATGTTATATCTTTGTATTTATGCTCCATACACATTAAGACCAGATAGATTTAATCCTATTATATATTCTTTGTTCATTATATTTACGCCAGTATTTATTATTGAAGCAATTATTGTTTCAAGGAAAAACAAAAAAAATAAAAAATATTTTCCGCAATTTTCATTGATAGGTATTTTATTCTTTATCATTTTAGGTTTGGTTAAAACAACTGCAATTTTTTTCTTAAATTATGGCAATACCCCCTTGAAAACAACGAATGCTTTTGTGCTTGATTATGATAGTGGTGTTAGGCGTTCGCCTGATGAATACACTTTACGCTTTGCAAATAACCAAAGGATAAGTAATAAAGAATTTGAAATAAGTGCAATAATCGAAGCCCAAGCCCAAGATTGTTTAAGCGTGCAGTATCGTGAAAATGCTGTGGTTATAGAAGTTCTTCCATTAGCGAATTTGGGTAAAATGAATGAGAAAGAATGCTTGACACAATAACCTTTTCAGGCTGCCTGAAAATATGTAAAAATTGATTTCAATTTCACCATAAAACCGTAAAAGCAATGCTCACTGAACAAGAAAAATCTGCCATTCAAACGCATTACAAGGCTTTGTCGAATGCCTTAAATGGTTTTCGTCCGCGTCCGTCGCAACGCAAAATGATTGCCGAAATTGCCAAAACGCTGTCGCAAGTGCCTGAAAATAATGAAGAAGACGATAAACCATTTGAACAAACAGGCGAGAGCATTGTGGTGATTGAAGGACCTACTGGTGTGGGCAAAAGTTTGGCTTATTTACTTTCAGGCAGCATTCTTGCTCAAACGCGTGGTAAAAAGTTGCTTGTTTCCAGTGCAACTATTGCCCTGCAAGAGCAGTTAGTGTATCGTGATTTGCCGTTTTTGGCTGAAAATAGTGGCATAAAAATTTCGTTTGCATTAGCCAAAGGCAGGGGGCGATATTTGTGTCCCTATCGTTTGTATCAAATCACGCAAAATTCGACTCAAAAAGATTTGGGTTTTGAAACGCCGTTTCAGTTTTTGCCAAAAAGCAAAACTTCCAAAGAAGACAAAGCCTTACTTCACGAAATTGCCGATTCTTTTGAACAACGCATTTTTGACGGCGACCGTGATTCTTGGACGGGGGATACCATTAGCATTGACTTATGGCAGAAAATCAATAACGACCGTCATTCGTGTTTGAAAAACGATTGTCCCAATCGTGCGGAGTGTCCGTTTTTTAAAGCCCGTGAAGTGCTTGATTCTGTTGATATTATTGTAGCAAATCACGATTTATTATTGTCGGACATTGATATGGGCGGCGGAGTGATTTTGCCGCCGCCGATAAATTGTTTTTATTGTATTGACGAGGCACATCATTTACCTGCGAAAGCGGTTAGTCGTTTTGCCGCTGAACATTCTTTGGCGGACGCGGTGAAGTTTTTGGACAGTTTTCCCAGTTTTTCAGGCAGCCTAACGGCTTTGATTGATACGCCTGAATTAGCCGATAAAGCGGACGAGGCGGCAAGCGAATTGTTGCAACATTGCAAGCACTGGGAAACGCTTTTGGGACAGTCGGACGCTTTTCCGATAGATAGCAATTCGGACGAAACCGTGTGGCTGTGGGAAAACGGCGTAGTGCCTGATGAGTTGGCAGATTTAGTGGAAAACACCGCTCGATGTGCCATTATTTTTTCAGGCAGCCTGAATAAATTGCAAGACGCATTATCGAATGCAAGGCAAAATAATAAAAATGATAACAAAGAGTTAGATAAAGTTTCTACCCATTTTTCATACGCCATATCGGTTGCCGATAGTCTGTATGCGGTGTGGAAAATGATGACGCAAACCCCCAAAGACAACGAGCCGCCGTTGGCAAAATGGGTTGTGTTGTCTCGCAAGGATAAAGTGGATTATCGTTTTTGCGTGTCGCCCGTATCCGCCGCACAGGACTTGGCGGATAAACTGTGGCGACATTGTGCAGGTGCGGTTTTAACTTCGGCGACATTGCGAGCCGTAGGCAGTTTCGACACGCTTTTGCAACGCACAGGCTTAAATCGCCTGCCCAAAACCGCCACGATAGCGTTAGATAGCCCTTTTGATTTTGAAAAACAGGGCGAATTGTATATTCCGCCGCTTGCCGCAAATCCCAAAACGCCTGATTTACACACAAACGAAGTGGTGAAATGGTTGCCCAAATTGATAGACGCAACCGCCCCTGTCGGCACGCTGGTGCTTTTTACATCACGCCGCCAAATGGAAGAAGTGGCGTTCAGGCTGCCTGAACACTATCAACCGTTAGTTTTAATGCAGGGCGACCGCCCCAAAAGCCAGTTAATTGCCGAACACCACAAAGCATTAAGCGAAA
>JAFWRB010000009.1 GCA_017508845.1 Neisseriaceae bacterium
CAGGGTTTTCAGGCAGCCTGAAAAAGTTTCAGGCTGCCTGAAATAGAAAAATATAATGATAAAACAAACCATTACTGCAATTTTACCCATTGTTTTATTACTCACCGCTTGCGATTTTCAAGAGCAATATGAAAAACGCAAGCAAAATTTCAGGCAGCCTGAAAAAACGGTGCAAGCAAAAAATACGCCACAAAACACTGCAAAACCACAAGACAAAATGCCGCTGCCGCCTGATGAGTTGCAAATCACTTCGCAGGAATATCAACAAAACTATTGTTTTGATAAAAAAGACCCCAATCGGTGCAGTTCAATAAAACTCGTGCGTTTGCAGTGTAGCAATTTAACGTGGTTATCCGCATTTTTGGATAAAGAAATCGAATGGGATAGCACAAAAGACGAAACGCAAGTTTTAGAAAATCTAAAAAAATCAACGCTTAATGGCGGTAGCGAAGAAAATGCTTATACAGTGGAAATAGAAACACAATTATCTTTTTTAGGGCGTGCAGGCAATTTAGCGGTTTTTCAAAAAGAACATTATTTATATTACGAACTTGCCGCACACGGAATGAATAGTATTTATATTTCTGTGCTTGATTTAAAAACTGGTAAAAAAGTGCCATTAGAACAAATTTTGGTATCACCGCAATCAATGACGGCATTAGAAAAAAAACAACACGAAGTGTTTATTCAACAATTAAAACAAGAACACCATTTGAGCGATGAAGAAATCAATGGGTTTAATCAAACTTTTCCTTTTGGCTCATCAAACAACTGGCGATTTACCCAAAACGGTTTGATTTTTACCTACAATCCGTATGAAATTGCTCCTTATGCTTATGGCAATATTGAACTTTTTTTAGATAAAGAATCATTAAAAGGCATTGTTAAAGATGAATATTTAACCGCAATAGAAAAATGGGTAGAAAATAATCAAACAAGGCAGCCTGAAACAAATAAAAATAAAGAAAATAATACAGAAAACGCCCCCGTTTATCAGCAATTTGTACCGCCGCCACAAGAAAGAGAAGAATTTTATCCAAGAAGTGATTTTGAGTAATTTATTCAAAAGGAGAGAAGTGTGAAAAAGTTTTTTATTTTCATTATATTATCTTTATTTTTATTTGCTATTGTTGCCACAGGCGGAGCATATTATTTACTCACCACACATAAAACCATACCGCAAAATTATCGCTTAACCATTAATCAAGGCGATAACTGGCAGACGATTGCCAAACAATTAAAACAAGATAATCTTATTCAAAACGAAAAAGCCTTTGTATTATTTAGCCGTTATCACGGCGGTATGCTCAAAACAGGAACCTATCCTATTTCGGGTAGTTTATCTACTATGGATATGGTGCGTTATTTATCCACAGCCACACCAGAAAAAATAGCGGTGCGTCTGCCAGAGGGTTTTACGGTTCAACAAATGCGTGAAAGAATATATCTTTCAGGCAGCCTGAATAATAATGTGCAAAGTTTATCTGACAAAGAAATACTGCAATTATTAGACCCCAATACAGAATACATAAGTTTAGAAGGACTTTTATTTCCTGATACTTATCTTTTTAATGGCACACCCAAAGAAACCGATGTATATCGCATTGCCTATAAAACAATGCAAAAACATTTAAATAATGCCTGGCAAAATCGCGATGAAAACCTGCCTTACAAATCGCCCTACGAATTATTGATTATGGCAAGCATTATTGAAAAAGAAACAGGACATAAAGATGATAGGGCTTTGGTGTCTGCCGTATTTGCCAATCGCTTAAAACATAATATGCGTCTGCAAACTGACCCCACTGTGATTTACGGTATGGGCGAGAAATATCAGGGCAAAATTCACAAAGCCGATTTGCAAACCGACACGCCCTATAACACCTACACACGGCACGGCTTACCGCCCACGCCGATTGCCGCACCGTCATTAGCGTCTTTGCACGCCGCCGCTCACCCTGCCGATGTGCCTTACCTTTATTTTGTCGCCAAATCAGACGGCTCGGGCGAAAGTCAGTTTAGCAACACTTTAAGCGAACACAATAATGCAGTGCGAGAGCATATTTTGAAGAAAAAATAGTTTGTAAGGCGGTGAGCAGTTGTTATGTTTTACCTTTCAGGCAGCCTGAAAGTAAAAAATATTCGTTAAACCGCAGGTTTGACATAATCACTGCTCACTATTTTTTAGCATTTTATGCCAAATATTCTTCTCTATCGCATATTAAAAGCATAAAAATGCCGATTTTTATGTAAATTTCTATTTTTATTGCCACAAAACCCATTAAATACTTGATTTTTTTTGTTTATCGGTTTAACCTTGGCGAATTTCCTTTTAAATATAGAGATAATATTATGAATGCAATGATGAACACAGACGACACACGCATTAGAGAAATCAAAGAGTTACTGCCGCCGATTGCTCATTTGTATGAACTGCCCATATCCGAAATGGCATCTGGCACCGTGCATAACGCACGAAGCGAAGTTGCTGATATTATTCATCAAAATGATAAACGCTTGGCGGTAATTGTGGGGCCTTGCTCCATTCACGACCCAAAAGCCGCATTAGAATATGCCGACCGCTTGCGTCCGTTAATTGATAAATACAAAAACGAATTTTTAATTATTATGCGGGTGTATTTTGAAAAACCCCGCACCACTGTGGGCTGGAAAGGTTTGATTAACGACCCACATTTAAACGGCACGCACGACATTAACGCAGGCTTGCGTTTGGCTCGCCGTTTGTTGTTAGAAATCAATAACAAAGGCGTGCCTGCGGGAACGGAATTTTTGGATATGATTACGCCGCAATATTATGCCGACTTAATCAGTTGGGGTGCGATTGGGGCAAGAACGACCGAAAGCCAAGTGCATCGCGAATTGGCATCTGGTTTGTCCTGTCCTGTGGGTTTCAAAAACGGCACGGACGGCAACCTGAAAATTGCCATTGACGCGATTGGTGCAGCAACCAATCCACACCACTTTTTGTCGGTTACCAAAGCAGGGCATTCGGCGATTGTGGCAACAGACGGCAACCCCGATTGTCATATTATTTTGCGTGGCGGTAAAGAGCCTAATTATTCAGTGGAAGATGTGGCAAACGCTGTGAGTGCCTTGCAAAAAGCAAATATTGCAGGTCATCGCGTGATGATTGATTTAAGCCACGCGAACAGCAAAAAAGACTATCGCCGTCAGCCCGAAGTTGCCGAAGAAGTGGCTCGCCAAATTGAAAGCGGCAATTTTGATATTATGGGCGTGATGATTGAAAGCCACTTGGTTGAGGGCAGACAAGACAAGCCTGAAACATACGGTCAAAGCATTACAGACGCATGTATCGGCTGGGACACAACCGAAAGCGTTTTAGCACGCTTGGCAGAAGCGGTAAAAAAACGCAATGGCTAACAGTTTTCAGGCAGCCTGAATAATCCAAACAGCGAAAGTTTTTGGGCTTTCGCTGTTTTTATTTTGCCTATATTTCTATAAAAATTTTTCAGGCTGCCTGAAACTTTTTCAAAACCGTCATTCAAACAATCGGTATAATTTCACCTTTTGCGTATTCAAATTAAGGATTAAAAATGTTTTCCAAACAAATCACCATTGAAAATTTTGACCCCGAATTAGCGGCAGCCATTCACGCCGAAGAAACTCGCCAGCAAGACCATGTGGAGTTGATTGCGTCTGAAAACTATGTCAGTTGTGCCGTTATGCAAGCACAAGGTTCGCAATTAACCAATAAATATGCCGAAGGTTATCCTGCCAAACGCTATTACGGCGGTTGCGAACATGTTGATGTGGTTGAACAATTAGCAATTGACCGCTTAAAACAACTCTTTGGTGCGGCTTATGCTAATGTGCAGCCCCATTCAGGCTCACAAGCCAATCAGGCGGTTTATGCGTCTGTTCTAAAACCTGGTGATACCATTTTGGGTATGAGTTTGGCTCACGGCGGACACTTAACACACGGTGCGTCTGTGAATATTTCAGGCAAGTTATATAACGCCATTGCTTATGGTTTGGACGAAAACGAAGTGTTAAACTACGCCGAAGTAGAACGCTTGGCGTTGGAACACAAACCCAAAATGATTGTCGCAGGTGCGTCTGCTTATGCTTTGGAAATTGACTGGGCACGCTTCCGTGAGATTGCCGATAAAGTCGGTGCATATTTATTTGTGGATATGGCTCATTACGCAGGTTTGGTTGCCGCAGGCGAGTATCCTAACCCTGTGCCATTTGCCGATTTTGTAACCACAACCACGCACAAAACCTTGCGGGGACCACGCGGCGGCGTGATTATGTGTCGTAATGAAGACCACGCCAAAGCCTTAAATTCAGCCATTTTCCCGTCTTTACAAGGCGGTCCCTTAATGCATGTGATTGCTGCCAAAGCCGTAGCATTCAAAGAAGCCTTGCAGCCTGAATTTAAACAATATGGCAAACAAGTTAAAGCCAATGCCAAAATTTTGGCTCAAACCTTAATCGAACGCGGGCTTCGCATTGTTTCAGGCAGAACAGAAAGCCATGTATTCTTGGTTGATTTACGCCCCAAAAACTTAACAGGCAAAGCGGCAGAAGCGGCGTTGGGGCGGGCTCACATTACTGTGAATAAAAACGCCATTCCCAACGACCCTGAAAAACCGTTTGTAACATCAGGCATTCGTTTAGGCACAGCGGCAATGACCACACGCGGCTTTAAGGAAGAAGAAACGCGTGAATTAGGCAACTTAATCGCCGATGTTTTGGATAACCCCGAAAACGAAGCGGTGATTGCCGAAGTGGCTGCCAAAGTCAAAGCACTGTGCGACAAATTGCCTGTGTATGGCTGATTTGCTTGTTGATTAAAGCATGTTTAGGCTGCCTGAAAGGTTTTCAGGCAGCCTGTTTTTATTGTAAAATAAATCCATAAGAAACAGGAGCATAAAAAATGTTAGCACAACTTGAACTCAATGCCATTCGCGAACAAGCCTTAATTCATTTGGAACAAGAAACAGGCGAAAAACGCCACGAAATATTATTAAAAATGTTTGATTTTTATATAGAAAATTATAAAAACAAACAATATAGACAAGTGCCGAAATTATCGGCAGAACACGCTCATTTGTTTGAACAAATTGAACAAGCCAAAGATTTTTCTGATGAAAATGCGGTTTATCAACGCTATGCTCGTAAAATGGCTTTTCAGGCAGCCTGAAATAATTTAATGTAATGACGATATAAGCCTAAATGTTGTTTTTTTGTCTATAAATGCCCTTTCATCAGGCGTTTATTTTGCGTTGCAAAAGGTTTTAATGCGATAATCAACACACCTTTTAATCCTTGTCTTTTGGAGAGTTTTCAATGAAAAAAGCCTTATTATTTGCAGCATTATTGTGTTCTTTGAATATAGCAACTGCCAAAACAGTGGCAGAAATCAAAGAAGATTACATTCGCCACTTGCCCGAAATTCAGCGAGCGGCAGAAGCGGGAAATCCCAATGCCCAAGCCATTTTAGGAACAATGTATCGCAGTGGTTGGGGCGTGGAACGGGATTTACAGCAAGCACAATACTGGTTGGAAAAATCCGCACAGCAAGGCAATAAAATGGCACAAAACAACTTGGCTGGGGCGTATTTGCGTGATAACACGCAAAACAACGACCAGCAAGCGTTTGAACTGCTGAAACAATCAGTGGAAAGTGACCGCGATGTGGCATCGCATTTTAATTTAGGCGTGATGTATGAAAACGGCTACGGCACGGCAGTGGATTTGCAAAAAGCCGAATACCATTTTTCACGAGCCGCCGCCACTGGCCATAAGCGAGCGATTGAAGCCTTGGAAAATGTCCGCCGCAGAATGGGTAAATAATGTTGAGATAAAAAATCCGCTTATAAAATTAGGCGGATTTTTTCAGGCAGCCTGAAACTTTTGCAAAACCTATTTTAAGCATATAACAAAGGCAAATGTTATAGGGTGGGCATTCCTGCCCACCAACCGCCCAATGGGGCGGAATTTTCTTTAATGTCAATAAATAATCAACGCCACAGGTGGAGCTGGTGGGCAAGAATGCCCACCCTATAACGAACGCTTTTTATTGTTTCAGATTGAGGTTTGCAAAGGTTTCAATCTATC
>JAFWRB010000073.1 GCA_017508845.1 Neisseriaceae bacterium
ATTTACTTCACATTTGCTTTTGCCGCTAACAATGCTCCTGTGCCTAAAAAGGATACTTTGGCAGGTTTGGGCGTGGTAGGTTTGGCGGTGTTTGGAGCAGGCATTTTGCGTTCTTGACGCACTTTGGCAATCAGTTTATCCAATATTTGCATATCTTGGGCGTAGTTGCCTGACGATTTTATGCGGTATTTGCCGCCCACAATCACTTGCGGCGTGCTGTCAATGTTGTATTCAAGCGTTATGCGTTCCATCGCTTGGGCTTCTGCTACATTGGTTGGGCTGTTGTAGGCTTCTAACATTTTTTTGCCCCACGCCCCTTGTGTATTTACCCAAGTTTTGAATACAGTCGGATTGCGTAAATCCACATTTTTATCGAAAATCGCAGAAAAAATGGCAGGATTGGCGTCTTTTTTAGTGCCAGATGCAGTAACCGCTGCCGAAATACGGGCTAAATTGGTGTAACTTTCGTCCCACACAATATGCACAGGGCGAAAGTAGGTGTCATCAGGCAGATTTTGCACTTTGGGTGCAAGTTCTTTTTCTAAATTTTTACAATGAATACAAGTATATGCAAAAAATTCCAATACTTCGATTTTGTCTGTTTGTAATTGCGGAATGGATTTTTGCAAAACAGTGTAATCTTTGCCCAATGCCAAATCGTCAGCATTTGCCGCGATAAAAGACAAAGATAACGCTAATCCTGTAACTAAGTGTTTGATTTTCATCTTTTCCTTCCTTAAAAAATTAACGGTACGGAATGACAATACTGTCGGTATTTTGTTCAGCCAAACGCTTTTTCAGAGCGTAGGCTTGTTCGGTGTCAATCGAAGCAGACCGCACGCGATAATAAGTTTTGCCATCTCTGACAGCAGTTTCAATGTGTGTGGAAACGCCTAACATACTTAGTTTAGCGCGTTGATTTTCGGCTTGCTCTTGTGTGGCAAACGAACCTGCCTGAACCACGCTTTTGCCTTCTACAATCGGCTTAAATACGCTTTTTTGGGCGGTTTGTTTTTCAGGCTGCTTGTTGTTTTTTTGTTCCATTCGACCAATTAAATTGCCTAAATCATCATCATCTTGATTTTTCTTCGCCTGTTTGTCTTGGTCAATTTTGGCAATTAAATTGCCTAAATCGTCTTTTTTCTCTTTTTCAGGCGGTTTTTGTGCTTGTTCTTGGTCTTTTTTGCGGATAAATTCGCCCAAAACATCGTCATTGGCTTTTTTGGGTTCTTCTTTTTTGGCGATTTCTTTTTTATCGGTTTTATCTGTTTCGGCGGTACTTGTCGCTGTATTTTCAGGTGTGGCTGGTGTTTCAGGCACAATCTCGGCTTGCAAGGGTGGCGTGCCACTGTCTTGCGGACGAATAATTTCTGTTGTTACAGGTGTTGCAGGGCGTTGTGGGCGTTGATATTCATTGGGGTCGTTGCGTTCAACCTGCGGTTGTTGCAGCGTATTGTGTTTGTTGTTCATATACCACATCAACACCGCAACCGCACCGACGGCAAGAATCATACCAATCAAAATGCCTGTAATAATACCATTTCCGCCGCCCCCACGAGATGAACGGCGTCTGCTACTTCTTCTGCGTGCCATTGTTTGTAAAAATAATTTAAAGAATGGGAGATTATATCAAATTAGTTAAGGTAGCGTGGGCAACTTGTTGCCCACGTATTTTAATCCTCGATTTTATTCAGGCTGCCTGAAACAAAACAGCGTGGCGGGCAAGTTGCCCACGCTATGCACTCATTACTTATCCAATTCTAAATGTGGCAAAGCCAAATATTCTGCCGATTGCATTTCCTGCATACGGCTTGCCGTGCGGACAAATTCATTCGCAAAACTGCCGTGTGTGTAAAGATTATTCAGGCTGCCTGAAATAGTGGCACAGCATTTAACGCGGTAATCGTACAGCACATCAATAAACCAAGTAAGCCGTCTGGCTTCGTTTTGTTCGGAGGCAGTCATTGGGCGAATGCCTGAAATAAAAATAAAACGAAATTTTTTTGCTAACCGCAAATAATCTTCTTGCGAGCGAGCGGTGAAAAAAAGTTCTTCAAAATCAAACCAAATGGCGTGCGTTGTTTGCTCCTTGCACTTAATTTTTCTGCCTAAAATTTCAATGGTTTCAGGCAGCCTTTTTTGCCCTTGCGTTAAGCGGTCAAAAACGGCAGACAAGGCTTTTTCGCCGTCTTCATTCAAGGGAAAATAAACTTCGGCATGGGTGAGTGTTCGCATACGATAGTCATTGCCGCCATCAACATTTAACACCGTCAGTTGCTGTTTGATTAAATCAATCGTAGGCAAAAAGTTGTGGCGATTCAATCCATTTGGATATAAAGCGTCTGGGGCGTAGTTAGAAGTCATCACCAAAACCACGCCGTGAGCAAATAAACCCTCTAATAATCTGCCCAAAATCATAGCGTCCGCAATGTGGCTAATGTGAAATTCATCAAAACACAAAACACGCACTTCTCGAGCGATTTGTGCCGATAACGCCATAACAGGATTTTCTTGATTTTTTAGATTGTTCAATCGCTGATGAATGTCTGACATAAACGCATGAAAATGCACGCGTTTTTTGCGAATATAAGGCAGGCAACCGTAAAAAGCATCCATTAAAAAACTTTTGCCACGACCGACACCGCCCCAAAAATACAAACCGCGTGGCGACACAGGCGAACGCAAAGACCGCCCTAAAAAACGATTGCGTTTTTCTTTGAAATCAATCAGTTGATGCCAAAGTTGGTCAAGGGCGTGTATGGCTTTTTCCTGTGCAGGGTCTTTAATAAACCCTGCTTGCTTGGCGGCTTCACGATACCACGACAGCGGCGTGTGGTGGTCAAATGACGGTGCGGTGAATTTGGTTTGTGTCATATTTTTTTCTTTTTCAAAGTGTTTTCAGGCTGCCTGAAAGTATCATTAAGTAATAATAAATTCAGTATGTTTTGCAATATAATTCTCTAATTCATTTGTTTCTATTTTAATCAATTCTTGTGAATATTTATCTTGATAACGATAAAATTCAGGCATTTCTGATGAATATTTTTTGTTATCTTTTAAAACTTGATAAATGAAACTGGCTATTTTCAAAATATGGTTTTCAAAATCTTGTTGTGCTTCTCTTGAATTAGATGATTTTGTATCAAGAAAAAATCCTTTACCCAAAGTGATTTTTTTAATTTCGATGGGCAAGTAATTTTGTTCTAAAATTGCTCTATATTCTTGTTCATATTTCCAAGCCTCACATTTTCGACACATTATATTTTTTAAATCATTTTTAAGTTCTTTTTCTAATTCTTTATTAGTAATAAAATGTTCTTTTTGTTTATATTGTACTGGTTTTATATAACTTCTAAAACTATCAACAATAAAATCAATCCGTATGCCTTTTGAGCCATTAGCATAATGACCCCACATTAACTCTTCACCGTCATTATTATCGCTTGTGAAATGGGAAAAACAATAAATAAATCGTTTATTTTTCTCATCGTAAATTTTTTCTATAATTTTTTCCCCGACATTATCAGAAACAAAATAAACACATTCTGCAATATCATTAAATTCTTTATAATTTTGAGCAAATAATCTTGAATGCTCAAAAATATCTTTGGCATATTTATTGCGTTCC
>JAFWRB010000074.1 GCA_017508845.1 Neisseriaceae bacterium
GGTAGCGGTGTCGCAAATTCGTGATTATATTGATGAAGTCATTGAAAAATACGGAAAACACCGTGTGGCGGTGATTGTCGGCACTTCCACTGGCGGCATTGAAACCAATTTGCCTGTTTTTCAAACAGTGGCAGACGGCGGTGGTTGGGCAGATACGCCGATTGTGCAAGATTTGCAAGTACTGTCTTCTCCTGCCGATTTTCTGCGAGATGCTTTGGGCTTAACGGGTTTCACTTACGGTATTTCTACCGCTTGCACTTCGGGCAGTCGCGCCATTATCACCGCTGCAAGGCTTTTGAAAGCCGATTTATGCGATGCAGTCATTTGCGGCGGCACGGATATGTTATCCACTCTTACTTTAAACGGTTTTGATTCGTTAAGTGTTTTATCAAACGGTATTGCAAACCCATTTTCTAAAAATCGCAACGGCATTAACATAGGCGAAGCCGCCGCCTTGTTTGTGGCGAATAAAGACGGCGTGGGCTTACCCTTATTAGGCTATGGCGTATCTTCGGACGCTTATCATATGTCGTCCCCGCACCCTGACGGCACAGGCGCGGAAATCGCCTTTCAGTCAGCCTTAAAAAATGCACAATTATCCGCCGAGAAAATAGGCTGGATTAACTTACACGGTACAGGCACAATTCATAATGATTCTATGGAAGCCAAAGCGGTTTCTCGTGTATTTGGCAACACAACGCCTTCTACTTCAACCAAACCCTTAACAGGACACACATTAGGAGCCGCAGGTGCATTAGAAGCCGCCTTTTTATGGGGCATTGTTTCACGAGAATATAACCCTGACGGACGCTTACCGCCACACTTATTTGACGGCGAATTAGACCCAGAATTGCCGCCCATTTATCTTACCCATTCAGAAAGTCGTTTTGCACAAAAAAGACGCATTGCCGCCAGTTCGTCATTCGCCTTTGGCGGCAACAATAGCGTTGTGATTATCGGAGAAAATAATGATTAAATGCCCCTTTTATCAACCTGCCAAATTATTGCCGCACACAGGCAAAATGGTTTTGTTAGACAGCGTGTTAGCGTGTAGCGAAAACGCTGTTGTGGCATTAGCAACCATTCAAAAAGACTGCATATTATTGCCGCAAGACACAGCCACACACTTGCCTACTTATTTGGCAATAGAAATTATGGCTCAAACCGTAGGTGCGTGGGCAGGAGCGGTTGCCTTATCACAAGGCGAAAAAGTGCGAATCGGCTTTTTGCTTGGCACACGGCGTTTTGAAATGCCAGTGGCAGAAATTCATGTCGGCACAGAATTGCGGTGCGAGGCCACACTATCGTGGCAAGACGACACAGGTATGGGCGTATTCGACTGCGTTTTGATAGATAATCAAAACGAAGAAAAAATCGCCACAGCGTCTTTGAATTTATATCGACCAAATGAACAGGATTTACAATAGATTTTAAACAATGAGCAATAGGTTTTATGTTTTGAGATAAGTTTCAGGCAGCCTGAAATATTTTAATACAATGAATATTATCAAATACTTACAATCGCAAGGTATAGGCTCTCGCAAAGTGTGCCAAGCATTATTAGCGAATAATTGTGTCGCAATCAATGGCGAAACACCGCCTGATGATATTGCCGATCCTGCCACGCCGCAAATGCTTACTATTGACGGTGAAAATATCCCCACTTTACCTTTGCCGCATTTTTATATTGTGCTGAATAAACCTGCAAATTTTGAAACTTCGCATAAACCGCAACATTATCCGTCTGTGTTTTCGCTTCTGCCCCTAAACTGGCAAAATTTAGACATTCAAGCCGTAGGGCGTTTGGACGCAGACACCACAGGCGTTTTGTTGCTAACCAATGACGGCAAGTTTAATCACTTTCTTACAACGCCGAAAAATCATATTATCAAAACCTATCACGCTACACTCAAACACCCAGCCGATGATGAATTGTGCCATAAATTAGTGCAAGGCGTGTTACTTCACGATGACAACGAAACTGTCAAAGCCCTGTTCGCCAAACTCATCACGCCTACACTATTGGCAATGAAAATCGACAGTGGCAAATATCATCAAGTCAAACGAATGATTGCCGCATGTAGCAATCGAGTAGTGCATTTAGAACGCACAGCGTTTGGGAATTTAACTACTGACGGCATAAAACAGGGCGAATGGCGGATTATTCAAAAAGCAGAAGTGATATAAATTTCAGGCTGCCTGAAAAAAATTTATCATTTTTATAAAAAATAATTTCGCAAAACAGAAAAATTAGGGTATCATTACACCTGTCAGGCAACCTGAAACAATTTATGAACCAGACTTTTATCACTCTCCACCTCCTTTCGCTGGTTCGTTTTAGGTAGTCTGACCCTTTCTTTATCTACTTCCTCAACACGGAAATCATACGATGAATCAAGACGATAAAAAACAAGCCGCCGCAGAAAAAGCCCTGTCTTTAATTCCCAAAGGAACATATATTGGCGTTGGTACGGGTTCGACTGTTAATTTTTTGATTGACGCTCTGGCTCGTACCCAATTCGATATTAAAGGAGCAGTAGCGACTTCACTTGAAACCGAACGCCGCTTAACTGCCGCAGGCATTGAAGTGGTTAGCCCTGCGGTTACGGGGCGTTTGCCTGTTTATATTGACGGGGCAGACGAAATCAACCATTCTTTACAAATGATTAAAGGCGGCGGCGGAGCCTTATTGCGTGAAAAAGTGGTTGCGTCCATATCGGACACCTTTATTTGCATTGCGGACGACAGCAAATATGTGTCCAAATTGGGCAAATTTCCCTTGCCTGTGGAAGTGTTGCCATTCGCTCGCTCGGTTGTTGCCAAAGCCTTGTTCCGTATGGGTGGTGAAGCCAATTTGCGTGTGGGTTTTAAAACAGACGGCGGACACGAAATTTTAGATGTAACAGGCTTGGATTTAAGCCGCCCATTAACAATGGAAGACGAACTCAACAAAATTGTTGGTGTGATGGACAACGGCATATTCGCCCGCAACGCCGCTAATGTATTGGTTTTAGGCACAAAATACGGTGCGGAATTGATTTCGGCAAAATAGTTTGACATACATAAGAAAAAAACGCTTTCAGGTTGCCTGAAAGCGTTTTTTAGTGGGTGAAAAACTATTTACGCTCCACTTGTCTTACATCTCTTACCGCTCCTGTATCGGCAGAAGTTGCCATTGCGGCGTAGGCTTTGAGTGCTGCGGATATGGGGCGGTTGCGGTTTTCAGGCTGCCACGCGAACTTACCTTTGGCATTCATTTTGTTGCGGCGAAGTTGCAATTCTTCGTCTGACACTGCCAAGTTAATGCTGCGGTTTGGAATGTCGATTTCAATTATGTCGTTTTCTTCAATCAAACCGATTGCCCCTTCTTCTGCGGCTTCTGGCGAAACATGCCCGATGGATAAGCCTGATGTACCGCCTGAAAAGCGTCCGTCTGTAAGCAAGGCACAGGCTTTGCCCAAGCCTTTGGATTTTAAGTAACTTGTGGGGTAGAGCATTTCTTGCATACCTGGTCCGCCTATGGGTCCTTCATAGCGAATCACAACCACATCGCCTGCCACAATTTGATTTGCCAAAATGCCTTCAACGGCGGCTTCTTGGCTTTCAAATACTCTCGCACGCCCCCTAAATTTCAAAATGCTGTCATCAACGCCTGCGGTTTTTACCACGCAACCGCGTTCGGCAATATTGCCAAACAATACCGCCAAACCGCCGTCTTGCGAATAGGCGTTTTCTTTATTTCTAATGCAGCCTGAAACACGGTCGGTATCCCATTCTTTGTAAAACTCGTTTTGCGAAAAGGCACGAGTAGTGCGAATGCCAGCGGGGGCGGCGAGATAACGATTTTTTGCTGTATTATCCGTGCTTTGCATAATATCCCATTTTGCCAAAGCGTCTTTCAGGCTGCCTGAATGAACGGTTTTGGCTGTTGTATCCAAACAGCCTGCTCGGTCTAATTCGCCCAAAATCGCCATCACACCGCCTGCTCGATGAACATCTTCCATATGATATTTCTGCGTTGCAGGAGCAACTTTGCACAGACAAGGCACTTTACGGCTTAATCGGTCTATGTCTGCCATTTTAAAATCGACTGCCGCTTCGGTTGCTACGGCTAACAGATGCAAAATGGTATTCGTTGAACCGCCCATCGCAATATCCAAACTCATCGCGTTTTCAAACGCCGCTTTGGTAGCAATCTCTCGTGGCAGAACGCTTGCGTCATCTTGTTCGTAGTATCTTTTGGTCATATCCACAATTAAGCGTGCCGCTTGTAAAAACAATTCTTTGCGTTCTTTATGCGTGGCAACCAAAGAACCGTTTGCAGGTAAAGATAAGCCTAATGCTTCGGTCAAGCAGTTCATCGAATTAGCGGTGAACATGCCCGAACACGAACCGCAAGTGGGGCAAGCGGAATTTTCCATTTGATTCACAAATTCGTCCGAATTTTTATCGTTTGCCGCTTCAACCATAGCGTCAATTAAATCTAATTTACGCACGGTATTGTTTGCCACAATCGTCATTTTGCCCGCTTCCATAGGGCCGCCTGAAACGAAGATTGCTGGAATATTCAGCCGCATAGCCGCCATCAGCATTCCTGGTGTGATTTTGTCGCAGTTAGAAATGCACACCATAGCGTCCGCACAATGGGCATTGACCATATATTCCACGCTATCGGCGATTAAATCGCGGGACGGCAGACTATACAACATACCGCCGTGCCCCATAGCAATGCCGTCATCAATGGCAATGGTGTTGAACTCTTTGGCAATGCCACCTGTGGCTTCAATCTCACGGCACACCATTTGCCCGATTTCGTGCAAATGCACATGACCAGGTACAAACTGCGTAAAAGAATTAACCACAGCAATAATCGGCTTACCAAAGTCAGCGTCTGCCACGCCTGTGGCACGCCAAAGAGCCCTCGCCCCTGCCATATTGCGACCATAAACCGAAGTGTGAGAACGATATTGCGGCATTTTTGTGTCCTTATGTTTTGAATAAAAGGGGAATTATACGATTTTCAAATGATTTTGGGTAAAGCAGCCTGAAAAACTTGTGTTATAGTCCATTGCAAACAGATTTCATAAAGGATAAAGCAATGAACACCATTCGCCGTTCTGACCGATTATTAGACGAAGAAACCGCTTTGCAAATCATTGACCAAGCCGTTTATGCAACAATTTCTTGCATAGACGACAATGGAGAAATATTTTCCATTCCCTTGTCTATCGCACGAAATGGTGAGCATATTTACATTCACGGAGCCAAAGCAGGCAAAAAAAGCGTTTTATATCAAAATGGTAGAAAAGTCAAAATCGTATGTGTCGCAGAAAATCAAACGCCACAATTATCCGCTGATGAATTTGCCGCCATTCGTGATAACGCCAAAGCATTAGCAAGCCAAGTTTTTACCACAAAATACACCAGTGCTATTTGTACGGCAAAAGCCTATTTGGTTGATAATGAAGAAGAAAAACGCTTGGGCTTAAAATTGTTGTGTCAAAAATATTGCTTAAAATATATGACGGCTTTTGATATAACAGCAGATGATTATTTAAATAAATTAAATATTTATCGCTTTGATATTACAGAAATTATGGGTAAATCGAATAAATAAAACTATGACAGATTTTGTTTCAGGCAGCCTGAAACGGTATAATAACGCTTTTTATTTATACCAAAACACTATGGCATTGGTTTTTATTTACACCACAGTCGGCAGTCAAAAAGACGCACAGAAATTAGCGGAAATTTTGGTTAAACAACAATTTGCAGCGTGTGTGTCTGTGGGGGCTTGTGTTCAATCGCACTATGTTTGGCAAGGTATAGCAGAATGGGCAGAAGAATACCCTTTAACTATTAAAACAACCGTTGAAAATCAACAAGTTGTGTGTGATTTTATCCGTAATCATCATCCCTATTCGCTGCCTGAAATTGTGTGCGTGCCCGTTTTGTATGCGGACGAAAAATATCAACAATGGGTAGAAGAAAATGTTTCAGGCTGCCTGAAAAGGTCAAAAAAATGAAAAATTATTTATATGTTTTTTTAATTGCTATGTTGCCTTTAATTGAATTGCGTGGTGCCATTCCTGTGGCGTATGCGTTTAATGCAACAGACCCTAATTTTAGTTTATTGTTTGCTTATTTTTTAATTATAATCAGTAACATATTTCCCATTCCGATTATTTATTTTTTCGCTCATAAAATATTATTATGGGGCAGAAATAAACCTATTATCGGCAAAATATGCACCATATTTATTGAAAAAGGCGAAAAAGCAGGCAAAAAATTGCAAGAAAAAGCAGGCAAAGGCTTGTTTTGGGCATTAGTGCTGTTTGTGGGCATTCCGCTACCTGGCACAGGGGCTTGGACAGGCACACTCGCCGCCAGCATATTAAATATCAGGTTCAAACAAACACTGTTAGCCGTATCATTAGGCGTTATTTTGGCAGGTTTGATTATCGGTTTATTATGCACATTAGGCTTTGGGGCGTGGTTTGGAGTGAAACAGTGAGTAGTTGCCAGTGAGCAGTTGTTTTGTCTTATCAGGCTATCTGAAAATTAAATTCTATTTGATATTGTTTATTTATCGGCAAAATAATATTTTGTTTTTGTTGTAATAATTCAATTAGGCTGCCTGAACATTCTGTTTTATTTTTATTTTGCGTGAAATAAATATCCGCTTTTTTTTGTGGATTGTCATTAATGGACAAAAGCAAAGATTGTGCCTTGCAATCTCCGTTAATGTATTCATACGCCAAACAAATTAAAGCATTTTGTGTATGACCCTGTAATAAATCACTCACTGCCATTGTCAATAGTTGTTGCCAAGCGGTGTATTCATCATACGGCACGGCACAATTTAGGGCATTGCCTTGTAAAGAAAGTGTTTTGGCCATTTCAAAGGCGGGTGCGTTTGCAATATTATAAATAAAATCAAATGGTTTTGGGATTTCTTTATTCAATAATCTATCCATTTGTTGATTAAATTTTTCAGGAGAAGAAAACGCCGTGCCAACATAAAGATGAGTTTTTTTATCGTGTAAAGATAGAGGTAATGCAGCTAATAAACTTGCCATTGTTAAACGACTGATACGGCGTGCGTCTATATTAAATTGTTGTTTGAGTAATGTTTTTAATTCGCTGTTGTCTGTATCTTGCGAACAAGAAAAAGTAGAATAGTCAATTAAACAAAACACATTATTATTCATTATTTTCCCCCAAAACCAATGCCGTGCAATTTCCGCCAAAACCAAAACCGCAAATTAAAAAATCGCCTTTGTTTATGTTTTCAGGCAGCCTGAAATGAAATTCATTGCATATCGTAAATTGTTGATTATGATATAAATACAATAATAAAACCATTTCCATTAAAACAGACGCACCCAATGTATTACCTATGTGTTGCTTGAAAAATACAATCGGCGTTTGGGGAAATAAATTTTGATAAATGGTTTTTTCATATTCATCACTGATACTGCCCACTGCATTTGCTTTAATTAAGACAATATCTTCTCTTTGAATATGAGCAGAATTTAAGGCATTTTCAATAGTGTTTTGAATAGTATCAAAATCAACAGCGGCAATATTGTTTTTACTGTTTAATGAGCCAGTTCCTTTAATTAAAAAACAATTTTGATTATTTGGTTTTTCTTTTTGTAAAACAACGGCAGCAATACCTTCACCCAAAATAAAACCTTCTTCTTTGAATGGTTGATATTCATCTGTTATCAAACCCATAGCATAAAAATTGCTTAATGATAAATCGTTAAAACATTCAAAACCTAATACAAGGGCATTGTTATAAAAACCGCAATCTATGGTATTTTTCGCATAAATCAGTGCATTAGCAGAAGATGTGCAAGAAGTGGCAATCGTGGTAATTTGCCATTTTGGGTATTTTATTTTTAATTTTTCAGCAATCGCATTGAATTGATAAAGCGATTTTTCGCCGATATTCGGATACCACAATTCACCTTGCGAAATATGAAAAGAAGTGGAAGATAAAAATAATGGATTGTCATCTAAAAAAGAAAGGGATAAACCAGCATTTTTTAGGGCAATAATAATGTGTTGTTCGATTTTTTCACACAATAAATCAATGGATTGCTTTTGTTCGGCAAAGACTTTGTAAAAAGGTAAGTATTCAATTTTTCCCGCAAAATCAACAGGATATTTAACAATACGACAAGGCGAACAAGACACCGCACCGCCTGTGATGAATACCGTCATTGCCCTTGTTCCTTGCGGATAAACGCTGCTAATGACGCAATGTTTTGCAAGTGCCGTCTTGCTTTCGCACCGCTGGCCATTCGCACGCCAAATTTGGCTTGCAACGCCACGGCAATCTGCACTGCGTCCAAAGAATCCAAGCCGACACGACTTTCTTCGCCAAACAACAGTTCATCGTCCGCAATATCGTCCGCCGACAAGTGGTCTAACCTATCACATTCTTCTAAAATCAATGATTTAAGTTGATATTCTAATGTGGTTTGCATAGCCTATTCTTTCCTTATATCAAACTTTCAGGCAGCCTGAAAGACTAAAATTATAACAATAAAATGCGTTTAGATATTGAATTTTAAGGAAACTATTATTAAAATAGACAATTTACCGAACTTTTAGGAGCATTATCATCGCACAAGCACCAGAAAAAGAGGCACGCATTAACGGTGAAATCACCGCCA
>JAFWRB010000075.1 GCA_017508845.1 Neisseriaceae bacterium
AGAGGCTGCCTGAACTACTTTTTGTTGAAAATCTTGTTCTTGTTGCAAGATTTTGGCAATGGCAAATTACCCCACATTCAATCCGCAAGAGTTTAATAAATATCCTGCGGAAAATCGTAAAAATACGGCAATGATGGATGTCATCGAACCAGGTTCAACCGCCAAACCTTTGATTATTATGAAAACTTTGGACGAAGGCAAGGTAAAACCACACACCGTATTAAATACAATGCCCTACACTGTGGGCAATAAATTGATTAAAGACTCACACCCTTATGCGTCTTTGACTGTGGAAGGGGTGATTCAAAAATCATCGAATGTGGGTTCAAGCAAATTGTCTTTGATGTTGCCCAAAGAAGTGGCACGCGAACATTATATTAAATTAGGTTTAGACGAAGCCACTAATGCAGGGCTGCCTGCGGAAAGCACTTACCCTTTACGCAAACTGAATAACTGGACACCGCTTGACCAAGCAACTATGAGTTATGGTTATTTTCCTGTGAATTTATTGCAGTTAGTCAGAAGTTACACCGTTTTCACCGCAGACGGACAACTGTTGCCCGTAACGGCAATTAAACGCGATATGCCACAAGCAGGTGAGCAAGTGATTAAGCCCGAAACCGCTCGCCAAATGCGTAAAATGATGCAAAGCGTTACCGAAAAAGGCGGCACAGGCACGCGTGGGGCGATTGACGGCTATTCGGTCGGAGCCAAATCAGGCACGGCAACCTTGCAAGTGCAATATGTGGGCAAGGACGGCAAAACCCGTTCTCGCTACGACAACACCGCACATCGTGGCTTATTTATCGGCTTTGCTCCTGTGGAAAATCCACGCTTAATTGTGGCAGTCGCCGTGGAACGCCCAAGAGCAAACGGTTATTACGGCGGCGTGGTTGCTGCTCCTGCCTTTGCCGAAATTATGAAAGGCTCGCTCTCACTTTTGGGCGTACCGCCTGATAAACCGCTGTTAGCAGATGAAAAAAAGGCGGGTAAGAAATAATTGATATGATTTTTCAGGCTACCTGAAAAACAGTTGTAGAGTGGGCAACTTGTTGCCCACGCTGTTTTATGTGATACTTATAGTCAAACAACTTCAAAACACTAATGCGTTAGCACGCCTTGCCGTATTAGTTATACTGTCTGTGGCGTGCCGCCTGTTATTGTTTTGAATTTGTTTGACTATAATTTCAGGCTGCCTGAAAGATATTTTGTATTGCCGTTTTCCATAGTCAGGAGATTACTACGCCGTTGCGTTAAGCAACGGCTCGTAATGACAGTATCTTTTTTCAGGCAGCCTGAAATATTTATAAACAAAAGGTCTTATCATCAATGTCGCACACCCCATTTAACCCACAACCCTTATTGCCCTTGTTACAACAAGGATTTGCTCATATTGTTGCCGATTCGCGTCAAGTGCAAAGCGGCGATATTTTTATTGCCTATCAAGGCGAATATGCGGACGGTAGAAATTACATTCAACAAGCCATTGATAACGGCGCAAAAGCCGTTGTTTATCAAGCGGATAATACTTTCAGGCTGCCTGAAAATATTGCTGTGCCTTGTATCGGCATTGAAAACGGACGGCAGTTTGCGGGCAATATTGCGTCTTTTCTATTGGGCGAGCCATCGCAAAAATTAGACACAATCGGCGTTACAGGCACGAATGGCAAAACTTCGATTACGCAATGGTTAGCCCAAGCGTTTGATTTATTAGGTAAAAAATGTGCAGTCATCGGCACAGCGGGCAATGGTTTTATGGGCGACTTAAAAAGCACCACGCACACCACACCAGACGCGGTAACCGTGCATAATTTGTTAGCGGATTTTTTACACAACAACGCCCAAGCGGTTGCTATGGAAGTATCCAGCCACGGTTTAGACCAGTATCGAGTTTCGGGCGTGGCGTTTGACACCGCTATTTTCACGAATTTAACCCGCGATCATTTGGACTATCACGGCGATATGGCAAGTTATGGCAACAGCAAACGCCGCCTGTTTTACTTCGACAGTTTAAAACACGCCGTTATCAACACGGACGATGTATTTGGGCGTGATTTATATCAAGAATTGAGAACGCAACGCCCTGATTTAACTGTGATTTCTTACGGTTTTAATGATAACGCTGATGTACGCATTCAACACTTTCAGGCAGCCTTAAACGGCAATGTGGTTGAATTATCCAGCACTTTCGGCGATTTTGCGGTGAAAACTGCTCTAACAGGACGATTTAACGCCCAAAACTTGGCAGCAACCGCCGCTGTATTGTTATTGCGAGATTACGCCCCTGCCAAAGTGGCAAGTGTTTTAGCGAATATTCGCCCTGCGAAGGGCAGAATGGAACGCATTAAAAAAGACGGTAAGCCTTTGATTATTATAGACTATGCTCACACGCCTGACGCTTTGGAAAAAGCCTTAATCGCCTTAAAAGAACTCAAAACGGCAGACAATCAATTATGGTGCGTTTTCGGCTGTGGCGGCGATAGAGACACGGGCAAACGCCCACAAATGGGCAAAATTGCGGTGGATAACGCCGATTGCGTGGTGATTACTTCGGATAACCCCAGAAGCGAAAATCCTGAACACATTATCCAAGATATTGTGAATGGAATTTCAAATAAAAATCAAATACATATCGAACCCAATCGAGAACAAGCGATTTTTTATGCCATTAGGCAGGCAAGCGATAAAGACATTATCTTAATCGCAGGCAAAGGACACGAAACTTACCAAGAAATTCAAGGTGTGAAACACCATTTTGATGATTTTGAAGTGGCAGAACAAGCGTTGGCTTAACAAATAGATTGCCACGCCGTAACTTGCGTTAAGTCTCGCAATAACCTATCCGTAAGCGACAAGTCGCTAACGGCAATGTCATTTTCAGGCAGCCTGAAAAACCTAACCCATTAACATACAAGGAAAAAATATGTATTTTTCAACACTTAAAAAAACACTAATTGCACTGACATTCATCAGTGCATTGACGGCTTGCAATCAAATAGAAAGCAGTGTCAGCGAAACACAAATTCAAGAAAAACAAAAGATTAGCAATACTGTGTATGGCACATTTACGGACGAGCAGAAAAAATTGTATATACAAGCCCAAAATTTGTTAGAACGGGACGACATTGACCAAGCAATCAAAATTTTCACCACACTCGCCGAACAAGGGCAGACGGACGCTCAAACCGAGTTAGGGCTGATTTATATCAAACGCAATCAACAGGCAGAAGCCTTAAAATGGTTTGCCCAAGCGGCGGACAATCATCACCCCGAAGCCCAAAATAATTTGGGTTTATTCTATTTACAGGGCATTTCTGTTGCCCCCGATTATGAGCGTGCCAAGCATTATTTTGAACAAGCCGCCCAACAAAACAGCGTTTTGGCTGAAAATAATTTAGGCATGATGTATATGCAGGGCTTGGGCGTGCCAGTCGATTACGCACAGGCGAAAGTGCATTTAGAAAAGGCAGCGGCGGCGGATAATTCACTGGCTCAATTCAATTTGGCAATGATTTATCTGAACGGCTTGGGCGAAACAGCCGATGTAGAAAAAGCCAAAGTCTATCTGCAAAAAGCGGCAGCAAACGGCGATACGCAAGCCAAACAATATTTGGCAAACTTGCCATAGGCTTTCAGGCTGCCTGAAACAGCGTTCAACAAGTCATGCGTGAAGCCAAAATATTTAACCTATTGTCATTATTTTATTTTTTATTGCCACACGGATTCGGAATGGCTAACGCCATTCCTTTTATAGTCAAACAACTTCAAAATGTTAAAAAACCGTGTCAAAAGCGATCCGAGACAAAGTCTCGGCGTGGCAATCCAATGAATTGCATAGCAATTCATCTCAGCCTGCGGCGTTGTAACGGACTTATCTGTTATCATTTCAGGTAGCCTGAAATTGCTTACGAACATTGTCGTTACAACGCTTGTCAGCGTTGATAAAAAACCTGCGGTTTTTTATTGGATTACCACGCTTTCGCCTTTCGGCTTGGCTCGTAATGACACACAGGATTAAATTTAAATCGTAGAATATTTATGTACAGTACATTATTTTATTTTTTGTATTTTGAAGTTGTTTGACTATAATTCTATTCTTAAAAGAGATTGCGTGAGCAATCTCGAATCCGTGTGGCAATATTGACCAATCATTTTCAGGCTGCCTGAAATACCCTACGCCAAACGCCCACGCCGTTGGGCGTTTTGTTTGTCGGCAACGCCTATACAGTACTGTATAGGGGGTGCTTGACAAAGCACCCCCGTACGAAAATTTTTTTTCTCCCCCCAACTTTTTATAAGGAAACTCAAATGAAAGCAAAACTCTTGGCTTTGGCGGTGATTTCAGCATTTGCTCTGTCCGCTTGTGGCGGCGGTGATGACGGTAAAAAGGTAAAAGTCGATAATACGACTAAACCTACCCCCAACAAACCAAACCCTAACCCGACACCTGACACGCCATACACTATGCAACAGCAATCAGCAAGTTATACCTTTGATACTAATGGAGTTGGCGACCCCATCAAACTTGTTTCTGCCACGCCCAAATATGAAACCCACAACGGTGATGGTGCAAACTACAAAACAATGGTGATTGCTGGTAAAACCATTACATTCAAAGACACTCGTGGCAATGGTCAAGCGGAAGATGAGCATGTTCGCCGTGTTCGTGACGAAGAAAATTCCGCTACAGGTTTTTGGGAATATGTGATTGCACCCAGCAATCCGAATATCACCACTCGTGGCACGGCTTATGCCCGCTATGGTTATACAGTTGTCGAATCAAACAACACAGCACAAGTTAAATTGTTCTATCAAGGTAATCCAACACCCACTAATGAAATGCCAACCACAGGTGGAGCAACTTACAAAGGCTTTGCGATTGCAATCGACCCAAATAAAACCGTTGCCACAAATGGCGAAGGCGATTCGTTCTACGGTTTGTCTGAATTGAACGCCGATTTTGCCAACAAAAAACTCACAGGCACACTGAATGACTGGCAAAATAAACACAGTGATAAAGTTGCACCAAAAGAAGTTCAAATTGAAGCCGATATTCGTGCCAACACATTCAAAGGCACAGCCAACGGCACAGGCACTGCCGAAGGCAAATTCTACGGTGCAAACGCCCAAAACTTGGCAGGTGCATTTAACGATAAAAGCCAAAACCTGCAAGGCGTGTTTGGTGCAAATAAACAATAATTTGTTGTTTATTTAATAAAAAATCCCATTCATTTGAATGGGATTTTTATCTTTCAGGCTGCCTGAAACCTAATTCGTTATTGCAAGCCTTGCCAAAAGGCAAGGCGTGGCAATTCAGTTTTGTCTGACAAGACAAAACACAACGCCAAAGGCGTTGTAATGGCTGTATTCAAAATGTTAAAAACCGTGTCATTGCGAGATTTGAACGAAGTTCAAATCGTGGCAATCCAGTTTTGCCATAGGCAAAACACAAC
>JAFWRB010000076.1 GCA_017508845.1 Neisseriaceae bacterium
TGCCGCCTGCTTGGTGAATTTGATACAGCGTGTTCGATACATCGCCGATTAAAGGTTTAATGCGGTCAGCGTACTGCACGACTTCTTGATAAACTTGTTCAAAATCAACATGTTCTTGACCATACAAATGTTGCAGTTGAGCGTTATATAACGCCACATTGGCTTGCAATTTTTCTTTCAAAACAGGTAAATTAAACAAGTCTATCATTCGCACGGCACGGCGAGCGACTTTGTCTTCATACGCAGGACCAATACCACGCCCTGTGGTGCCGATTTTTTTATCGCCTTTTGCGGCTTCGCGTGCGTGGTCTAATGCTTTGTGATACGGCAAAATCAAAGGACAAGTGGGTGCAATGGTCAGCCGTGATTCCACATCAACGCCTACTTTTTTGAGTTCTTCAATTTCTTCAAACAAGGCTTGCGGCGACACAACCACGCCCGAGCCGATAAAGCAACGCACGCCGTTATGCAAAATACCTGATGGAATCAGTCGCAAAATGTTTTTTTTGCCGCCCACAACCAAAGTGTGCCCTGCGTTGTTTCCGCCTTGAAAACGCACTACGGCAGCAACGCTGTCGGTCAGCCAATCGACAATTTTACCTTTACCTTCATCGCCCCATTGTGTGCCAATGACGACTACATTTTTAGCCATAATATTTCCCTATATATCAATAACTTGCCATTGATTATCACGCAAATGAAGCGTACGATTGCAATTTAATTTTGCCGCACCTTCGTTTAAGTAATCAATGATGACCATTTCACCTTGTTCTCGCAACTGATTGACCATTTCAGCGGTTTTGGGCAAATCTTCTGCCTTAACGCAAATACCTGATTTTTCAATATGTTGCGGTAACAATTCTAAAAAGTTCTTCAAATCTAAACTAAATCCAACTGCGGGGCGTTCGCGACCAAAATAACGCCCCAAGCCGTCATAGCGACCGCCGCGTGCAATCGCTTCCGATTCATCATCACGATAAGCAGCAAACAATAAACCGCTGTGGTAGTTGTCCGCACGCAATTCAGATAAATCTAAATGTATGCGATAACACTCCGCAAACTGTTGATATACCGTATCTAAATCGTTTAAGGCTGCCTGAATATCTTTTTGATTGGGCAGCACTTTTGCCGCTTGTTGCAACACAGTCGGCACTTCACCATAAAGCGTAGGCAATGCCACAAAAGCCGCTGTTAAGTTTTCAGGCAGCCTTTTTTGTGTGCAAAATTGATACACTGCTTCTTGTTCTTTACTGCTAATCATTTGCCGCAGAGCGTTTTTATCGTCCGAATGTAAATGTGCTAACGCACTTAAAATATTAAATATTTTTACATGAGCCAAAGACAACAGCGGATTTTTCACACCCAAAATCGCCAAACTTTTCAGCATTAAAGAAATGATTTCGCTATCTGCACCAATACCGTCAAAGCCATACATTTCTGCCCCAATTTGCAAAGGCTCACGCGTGCTATACAGCGTATCGGGGAAAGCATGCAGAACCGTACCTGCATAACACAGGCGGTTTATGCCGTCATTGGCGGATAATAAATGTGCGTCAATGCGAGAAATTTGCGGCGTAATATCGGCACGCATACCTAACTGTCGCCCCGAAAAACGGTCGGCAATGCGAATGGTTTTCAGCGACAAATCGGGGTCAATATTGGTGAGTAAAGATTGGGTATATTCCATCAATGGCGGTATCACCAAGTGATAGCCATACGAATGAAAAAGCGACAACATTTTTGCCTTGACTTTTTCAATACGAACCGCCGCAGACGGTAAAATATCTGCAATATAATCAGGAAGTAACCAAGAGTGTGTCATTCTTCAAAAATCAAGCCCTGCGGACTTCTCGCCATAGCAAAAAACAAAGGGGAGATTATACAATGAGCAATGCTAAGTTAGCAATGAGCAGTGAGCAGTTGTTGCCCACACGACAAACCTGCTACAACACTCCGCCCACAGTTAAGCCTGCGTCTATTCTCACACAAGGCATACCTACGCCGACAGGCACGCTTTGCCCGTCTTTACCGCATACGCCCACGCCTGTGTCTAATTCGCTGTTGTTGCCTATCATCGAAATGTGTTTTAAGGTTTCCGCACCGTTACCTGTGAGCATGGCTCCCTTGACTGGGTAGGACAATTTGCCGTTTTCAATCAGCCACGCGGTTGAAGTGTCGAACACAAATTGCCCGTTGGTAATATCCACTTGTCCGCCGCCAAAGTTTTCGGCGTAAATGCCGTATTTAACGGACGCGATAATTTCATCAGGTGAATATTCGCCGTTTGCCATAAAAGTGTTGGTCATTCTCGGCATAGGCGGTGCGGCGTAACTTTCACGCCGTCCGTTGCCTGTGAGTGGCATATTCATCAGCCGTGCATTGGTTTCGTCTTGCATATACGCTTGCAAGATGCCGTCTTCAATCAACACGGTTTTTTGTGTGGCATTGCCCTCGTCATCGATATTAAGCGAGCCTCGCCGCATCGGAATATTGCCTTGGTCAATAACGGTTACGCCGCGTGCCGCAACTTGTTGTCCGATTTTGCCTGTGAAAACGCTTGTGCCTTTGCGATTAAAATCGCCCTCCAAGCCGTGTCCGACCGCTTCGTGCAACAACACGCCAGGCCAGCCTGAACCCAGAACCACAGGCATATCGCCCGCAGGGGCGGGGCGTGCCGATAAATTGATAATCGCTTGATTAACCGCCGTTTTGATATATTGATTGATTAAGTCGTCCGAAAAATAATCGACATTCACCCGACCGCCGCCGCCTGCCGCACCGTGTTCGCGTCTGCCGTTTTCTTCGACAATCACGCTTAACGACAGCCGCAACATCGGGCGAATATCGCCGTGCGTTCTGCCGTCCAAGCGTTTGAGCCACACATATTCCATTGCCGAAACAATGGACGCATTCACTTCTTTCACACGGTTGTCCATCGCACGCGTAAGCGTGTCGATTTTTTGCAACAGAGCCACTTTATCCGCCGCATTCATCGCGGTTACAGGATTATCCGCCGTATAAATAGAACCATTCAGGCTGCCTGAAACCTTGCCCTGCGTGCGTTGCGACTGCCCATGCGTTACCGAAACCACAACGGCAGTGGCGTTTTCTAATGCACGATCTTCGGGATTATCCGCATAAGCAAACGCCGTTTGACTGCCCGTAACCGCACGCACGCCAAAGCCACGCCGAGCGGAAAACGACCCCGATTTAACAATGCTCTCTTCCAAATGCCATTGTTCATAAAAACCGCTCTGCACATAAATATCGGCATAATCGGCGCAAGTTGCGGCAATTTTGTCCAGTGCCACGCTCACCGCTTTTTGCGTAAATTGCGGCGTGTCAAAAATAATATTTTCAGCGTTTTGCGTTAAGGTATTCATTTTTAATCCTATTTATCTATTTTCAGGCTGCCTGAATAATAATAATGAGCAGTGAGCAATTAAATGCTATGTCAAGCCTTGCGACTTGACGGATATATTTAATATAACGCTCCGATTATACTTTCAGGCAGCCTGAAAAACATCTGTCATTGCGAGCCGTTATAAAATAACGGCGTGGCAATCCCCTTGTCGTTTAGGTAAATTAAAACGAAATAATTTCATGCTGCCTGAACAATTTTTATAAATCCCTTACAGTAACTTTTACAGTAACCTTTACAATAACCTTTTTAATTTTCAGGCTGCCTGAAAGTTAAAATTTTCCATTATCCATTCATTCTCCAAGCCAAAATAATCGTAAGCAACCAGTCTTGTTCGTGGCAAGTTATGTTGCCGTCAGCGTTGGCAATATTTTTCAGTGCTGCCAAAATACGCTGTTTATCTTCAATAGACAAACGGTTAAGTGTTTGTAATAATTGAGATAAATATTCTAATGGAATATTATCACGATAACCTGCTGGCGTTATATTACATAAATGACAAGCGTTATTATAGGCTATGGACGCGTGCCTACCATGATTAAAATGCGTTGCTGTCAATGAAAATAACGCATTGATTTCATTTATATATTTATCTTTACGCACAGGCGACAACGGCACAGAAAACATATTCAGGCTGCCTGAAACTGCTGCCGCAACACAATGTTCAAACAAAGTAACTTGCTCATCGGCTTGAATAATATTTTGCAATAACTGTTTGTATTGTTTAATTTTTTCTTCATTCGTGAGATTCAAACGCACATTCGGTAAAGCAATCACCAAAATCGCAAAACGGCGTTCATCAGGCAAATCGTGTTCCAATAATGCTTTGATATTATTATATAATTTTATATCAAACATTTGGGCAATGTCCAAACAAGCACGCTGATTTTGGCTGTGGCGTGCCAACATTGCCACAATCACTGCCGCCGCTTGTTCAGGCTGCCTTGCCGCAAGCAGCCAATAAGTTTCGTCCCTAATTTCAGTGCGAATAGCAGCGGTTTCATTCAGATTAGCCATAATGCCCATTGCCACGCCCAAAGAAGAATACGCCGTTCTATTATCTTGGCTTTTATCATTCATCGGCATATCGTCTTTGGTTTCAGGCAATTCACCACGCCAATTTGGCAGAATTTTTTGAATACGGCGTTCGGTTTCAGGGTGCGTTCGCAAAATCGCCAATTCATATTTTGGATTGCGACCAAACACAAACAATAAATGCTCCAAATTCAATAAAAAAGAATCGGCATACAAAAGATAGGAATATTCGCTGTGCAAACTTTTTTGCAATACAGACGCTAAACCATTTGGATTACGGCTTAATTGCACCGCTGTTGCGTCTATTTGAAAAACATTTTCACGGCAAATAATAGATTTAATAATTTTAGCAGCAAAATGACCTAAATAACCGATTAACCATAATGGCAATAAAGCAACAATAAACCAAATAATTCTTGGATCTTTTGATTGCCAAAATTCTTTTATCAGTTTTGCCATTGCATTATATAAATATTCTAAACCAAATAAAACGCCATAAATTAAAGTATTCAGCCGTGCATAACCGTTAATAATTTGAGCCATACAATAAGACGCAACGCCTTGTAATTCATCACGATTTAATTGTTCCAAACAGCCACGCGTAACGCAAATCGACATATCCACAGATTTTAATCCAGCAGCAAAAGCATTAACGGACGGTTCTTTTTCTAATATATAAATGCGTGGCACTGGAATATTTGCAGAAACTGCCATTTCTTCAATCGTATTGCGTAATTGATTTGCACGAAAATGATTAGTATTTTTTAATAAATTTCCACCTGCTGATATTGCAGAATAATGACCATTAGATAATTGTTTTAATTTATGAATAGATTGAATAAAAATTGCAGATAAAATCAAAAAACTAATCGTTATTAAAACAGGTAATGATGTATTATCAGATGTATCATTTGTAAAAATAAAAAACCAATAATTATAAGCAAAACGCAGAGCATAAGTAATAATGATGCTTAAAAATATTGACAACAATAAAAACAAAACAATCATTATGCCCGCCTGTCGGCGTGCATGCTTTTGTTGCTGATAAAAATTAATTACCATTGTTTTTCCTTTAATATCAAAATATTTCAGGCTGCCTGAAACGAAGTTCAACAATCGTGCGTGAAGTTAAATTATTTTAAGCAAACATAATCATTTGATAAAAGTTTTTATCCAGAAAAAATGCCGTTAAAAATAAAAATAAACCGATATGAAAAGCCAATAATAATAATGCAGAAAAAGGAAAAATACCGTTACTTTTTTTTCGTTCCATTAAATATTGATAATTAAATTCTGATAAATAATCATAAGGCATAACTTGTTTTTTATCTAAATAATTGCGTTTATTATATTCGTATGTAAAATAATTTGTATAAAGTTTATATAAATGATGAGCATTTGTATGCGTTTCTAATATGGTATCCATAAAACGAATAAAATATACAAACAAAAGAGATAAGATAATAATACCAATATAACCGAATATAACTAAATTAAACGACACATTGATGGATTTATTGAATAAACCCAATAATGCACCTAACACGGCAATTATGCCATTAAACAAAGCAAATTTATTAACTATCGGAGTATATTTTTGCAAATAGCGAATAATATTTTGTTCCGCATTTTGATATTCTTCAAACAAATATTCATCAAATAATGCCGATTGAATTTGAATAAATTGCCATTGTCGATTATTTTGGGCTAAATTTTTTAAGGAACGAGTGCCGATAATTATTAGAACTACACCCAATAATAATAATAAAATATAAACCACTGTTTGCATTATTTTTACCCCACCCTATTTATTTTTCAGGCAGCCTGAAAACAAAATTTTTTATTATCTCTCACAGAGACACGGAGAATACGGAAAATAAGGTTTTATTTCGTCGTAAGTGAAATCTTTTACGAACGAAGTTCGTAAAAGAAGATGACGAAGTCATCAAACCAAAATTTCGGCGAAGCCAAAACAAGGTTAAGTGCTTATATTATTAACATTTTTCTTATATTCTCCGTGTTCTCTGTGTCTTTGTGAGAAATTAAAAAGACAAAATCTATTAAACAGGGTCGAATTCGACCCCTTTTACTGCATTTTTAATTGTACCGAATTTGGTACAATTAAATAAACCCTTTTCTACTGTTTTCAGGCAGCCTGAACTCTGGATTTGCCTGCCAATTCAATCAGCATTTGCCGAGCCGTTTGCCATGCCTTGCCCTGTGCCACACCTTTAATTTGTTGGTCTGCCATAGCACAAGTTTGCAGAGCATTCATCAAACGGCGAACGCCAATGCGTTTTAAGGCAAGTGGTGCCAGCGTTTGTTTTTCGCCCCACAGCCGCAAAGGATTGCGAACCTGCATCATACTTTGCCCTTGTTTGAATGCCGCATGCAAACGCAACAGCGTACGAATATCTTCACTCACCGACCACAAAAGCAAAATCGGCTCTTCACCTTCGGCTTCTAACGCGTCCATTAACCGTACCACGCGTGGCACATCGCCTGATAACCACGCATTTGATAACTGAAACACATCAAAACGAGCCACATTTGCCACCGCATTTTGAGCATCTTCAAGCGACACAACTGCCCCTGCTTGGTGCAATAACGCCAATTTTTCAATTTCCTGATTTGCCGCCATTAAATTGCCTTCAACCCGTTCGGCAAACAAAAGCAAAGCGTCTTCATCTATCTGCAATTTGTGGGCAGACAAACGATGACGAATCCATTGCGGCAAATCAGCGGCAGAAACTGCTTTGGCTTCAAACACTTGTGCCGCTTTGGCAAGTGTGGCAAACCATTTGGCTTGTGTTTGTGTTTTTTCCAATTTCGGCAGAAAAATCACCACAGTAGTATCATCATTTAACTTGCCCGCCAAGTCGATTAAAGCATTTGCCCCTGCTACACCAGGTTTTCCCGTAGGGATATGAATTTCCAATAATTTTTTATCCGAAAACAAACCCTGACTTTCTACCGCTGCCAAAATTTCCGTCCAATCGGTTTTGCTATCCACAAAAAACGCTTCACGCATAGCAAATCCTTGATTTTTCGCCGTTTCTCGCAAAGCGTCCAAGGCTTCAAAACGCAACAAATCTTCATCGCCATAAATTAAATATAAAGATGATAAGGGACGGGATAAATCAAACATGATTAACACCTTAAATATCTATTGATTTGCCTGAATATAAGGCAGTCGCCGCACAATCTGAACCGCCGCGTCCTGATACATATCGTCCCACAAGGCTTGTTCTTCCTGCTGTTTGCCGAATAAATCGTTATCCAAATAAGACTGCTTGCGTTGCAGCGTTACGCGAATAGGCTCGCCCTTTATTTCACCCTGAAAACGCACTTCTGCCTCCACTTTCAAAGTCAAAATATACTCCGACACCGTACCAATGCGAGAAAGCGAACCCACATCGCGAGAGCGTTCCAATTTAATCAAATGAATTTCCGCCGCGTCCGCCGCATTGCCCGAACGCACCACAGTAACGCTGTGGCGTTTGAGTTCATCGTGCAAATATTCTTCCAATTCCTGTGTTTGCGTAATTTGCCAAGCGGCATACGGCAAAGGTCGATTCACACCACCCATACCACGCAGATGAAAACCACAGGCAGACAAGACAAAGACAGCAATCAATGTCCAAATTCTAAAAAACGACATACTATTCTCGTGTTGCGATAAAAGGGTTATTGTAACCGAAATCAAAAATATGCGTTCAGGCTGCCTGAAACTTTTACCATTCAATCCAAACAGGTGCGTGGTCGCTGGGGCGTTCGGCACTGCGAGCGTTTTTATCTATTTGATATTTCGTTGTTTTTTGCATTAAATTAGGCGTTAAAAGAATGTGGTCAATTCGCATACCTAAATTTCGCCTAAACGCATTCATACGATAATCCCACCAGGTGTAGATTTTTTCTTCTTTTGCCAAAAAACGCACCGCGTCTGTTAAACCTAAATCTAACAAGGATTGAAACCATTGGCGTTCTTCATCGGAACACAAAATTTTGCCTGCGTGTTTTTCGGCTTCGGCTAAATCGCAATCGGCAGGAGCAATATTAAAATCGCCTAACAGCACCAAATTTTTATGCTGTGCCAATTCGTTTTCTATGCAGGCACAAAGAGCATTAAACCATTGTTTTTTATATTGAAATTTATCGCTTTCCAAACTCTCACCATTCACACAATACACACACACAACACGAAGATTATCATGAGTTGCGGCGATAAAACGGCTTTGCGGGTCGGGAAAATTGGGCATATTGCATTGCACATTTTCTAATGGTTTTTTGCTGATAATGGCGACACCGTTATAGGTTTTCTGCCCCAAGTAGGCTGCCTGAAAACCCATATCGGTAAAGGTTTCAATGGGAAATTTATCTTGTTCTAACTTTAATTCTTGCAGTGCCAAAATATCAGGCGATTCTTGCTCTAACCAGTCCAAAACCTGTGGCAGTCGCACTTTAAGTGAATTCACATTCCAAGTGGCAATTTTCATTTGATTTTTTCCGTTGATGTTTTTATTAAAGCGTGATTGTGCCATAAAAACAGTCGTAGGGTGGGCATCCTTGCCCACCAAACGCTCCGATAGGAGCGATGTGAGATAATTAAAGAAAATCTTTCAGGCTGCCTGAAAAAAATCAAACAAATTGTGCAAAACACAACATAACTTGATTGAAAACACTTTATCCTTGTCGCAGTTTGGGCTATCATAAGCCTTTTATTTAAGCAAAGAGAATGCGATGCAAACACTACAATTTACCAAAATGCACGGTTTAGGCAATGATTTTATGGTGATTGATGGCATTCATCAGTCGTTTGAACCTAATCCCGAAGCGATTTCGGCTTGGGCAAATCGTCATACAGGCGTGGGTTTTGACCAACTTTTGGTTGTAGAAAAAGCCAGCGACACCGCTTACGATTTTCGCTATCGTATTTTCAATGCGGACGGCCGTGAAGTGGAGCAATGCGGCAATGGAGCCAGATGTTTTTTTCGCTTTGTGCGTGAAAAAAATCTCACACAAAAGGACGAAATTTTAGTGCAAACCGCACGCGGCGTGATTGTTCTGCGGCAGGCTGAAAATGGCGGTGTTGTGGTGAATATGGGTTCGCCCAAATTTAATCCTGCTGAAATTCCGTTTATTCCTGATTCGTCCGCCGACAAAGACCGCTTAACGCACATTATTGTAGCAGGAACGCTGTCTATTCCTTTGGTGTGCGTGAATGTGGGCAATCCGCATGCAGTGGTTTTAGTGGAAAATGTGGCAAACGCTCCTGTGGCTCAATGGGGGGCGAAAATTGAACGACACCCGCAGTTTCCTGAACGCGTGAATGTGGCTTTTATGCAGGTATTAAGCCGCAATCACATTCATTTGCGTGCATTTGAACGCACCACAGGCGAAACGCTTGCGTCTGGCACCAGTGCTTGTGCGGCAACCGTTGCAGGCATTCGTTTAGGCTTATTGGATAGCGCCGTTACTGTATCGCAAGCGGGCGGCGATTTATTGATAGAATGGCAAGAAAATCAAGATATTTTGATGACTGGCCCTGCCGAGACTGTTTTTGAAGGGAATATCACATTATGAACTCTGCTGAAATATTACGCTACCTGAAAGAACATCCTGAATTTTTAATTCAACACGCTGCTGAATTGAATATTCGAGTTTCCGAAAGCAAAGTGCGTTCATTTGCCGAGGCACAAATTGCCGCTGCGGAAAAGAAAATCGACAATATTGCACACAATATGGCACAAGTGGCAGAAAATGCCGAAGCGAATAAACGCACGATGCAACGCATTTTTCAACTGAATTTAGCCTTATTATCGTGCAATACGGTGAGCCAAGTTTTGAAAGCGGTTTCAGGCAGGCTGAACAATGATTTCAATCTGCCTAATTTTTGTTTATTGCTCACCGAAAGCAGTCGCAAAAAACAAACCATTCCGCCTGAAATGCACTTAACTGACAATGCTTTGGCAGAACGCTTATCGGGTTTGAATAAGCCCAAATGTGCGAATAAACTGCTTGATGAAAAACTCATCAAACGCTTGCCAGACCCTGATGCAGAAAGTTTTTTGCATTTACCCTTACGATTTAACGAGCGAACCATTGGCGTTTTGATTATCGGACACAAAGACCCTGCTTATTTTGCCCCGAATACGCCGACCGAATTTGTGTCTTTAATGGGGGAAGCCATTGCCACTGCATTAGCCAAAATGATGGGACTGAATAAATAATGACACTAACGCTAATCATCACATCGTTATACTTTGTTTTATTTATGTTTTTGGCGTTCAAATCGCAGCAAAAACACTGGATAGCAGGTACAATCGTTATGATGATTGGCGTTTTGCTCATCATTAAACTGCGGCTATTCGGTGCATTCGCCCCCTACTCTGTGCTGTTGCACCCTTATTTTTATATATCCGTAGCGTCTTTTTTCTTTTTTATTTCCGACTGGCATTGGCAGCCTGAAAACCGCACATTTTATGCCCAAAAAAGCCACTCGTTTTTAAGTGCGTGGGCGGTTGCCGCCTTTATGCAGCATTTAGCGTTTCTCATTGTTTTGCTGATTTTATCGTGGAAATACCCGCAGGGCTATACGCCCTACTTTATGCCAGCCTTGCTGAAACTTTATTTATTACACCCCATTTTTTGGATTGTGGTACACTTATTTTTAACCGCTTTTCTGTGGTTGATTGCTGAACCAATCGGCAAACAACGCCACTTTTCCGTAGTTGATATTCAAGCCACATTCTTGGCAGGATTATTGGTGATTATGTTTTCTATAATCAACGACATTCGCTTATTTTTACAGCAATGGACTTAAACAGTGAGTAGTTAGCAGTGAGTAGTTGTTATGTCAAGCCTTGCGGCTTGACAGTTTGGTATTAGATAACGCTTTGATTTTGTTTCAGGCTGCCTGAA
>JAFWRB010000077.1 GCA_017508845.1 Neisseriaceae bacterium
ATATTTTTGGTTTCATCACTGTCGAACTCATCTTCAATTTCGCCGACAATCGCTTCCAAAATATCTTCAAACGAAATCATACCCGAAATGCCGCCGTATTCATCAACTACCATAGCCAAGTGAATATGATTGTTGCGAAATTCTTTTAATAGAATATTCAAAGGCTTACTTTCAGGCACAAATGTAGCAGGACGCAGCAGCGATTGAAAATCTACCTTTTCAGGGTGCCTGCAAAAACGCAGCAAATCTTTGGCGTGCAAAATGCCCAAAACTTCATCACGGTCGCCGCCAATCACAGGCAGCCTTGAATGAGCGGTATCAATCACATAATCAATAATTTTTTCGGGACTGTCGTCCATTTTCACCACATTCATTTGGGCACGCGGCACCATTGCGTCCCGCACTTCCAAATCGGCAAACGCCAAAACGCGTTCTAACAAATCGGCGGTATCTTTATCAACCACGCCATTATCTTCGGCAGACCGCAACAGGCGGGGCATTTCCGCAGATGATTCAGGCGATACAATGCGGTGAAACAAGCGTTCAAAAAACGAAGGCTTACTCTCGTCAGAGTCCATTAGATTTCCTTGTAAGGATTTTGATAATTTAAGGTTTGCATTATAGCAATTTCTGCGGCTTCCATAACTTTTGCGTCTTCATCGTTAATATGGTCAAAGCCTGCAATGTGCAGCACGCCGTGAATGGTTAAATGGGCATAATGGGCAATTAAATCTTTGCCTTGCTCTTTTGCTTCTTTTTCAACCACTTGCGGGCAGATAATTAAATCGCCAAGCAAGCGTTCAGGCTGCCTTAAATCTTGTCCTAATTCAAAACTCAACACATTCGTGGCGTAATCCTTGCCGCGATATTGCTGATTATAGGCTCGTGCGGCTTCTTCATCGCACACAAGCAAAGAAATTTCCGCTTGTTTATCAATAAACAACAAAGCCTGTTTCACCCATTGATAAAACTGCTTTTCTTTGGGCGTAATATGTTGCGATTGTTTGGCAAGCGAAAAAAACAATCGCGGCGGACGATAACGGCGTTTGGCGGTTTTCATAAATTGAATACAATCCTTGTTTTAAGTAATAAAACAAATTTTCAGGCAGCCTGAAACCGTTATCGTCATTGCGAGACTTGATAAAATCAAGTCGAAGCAATCTCCGAATAAATTGCGTCAAGCAATTTATTCGGGTAGCGTATGTCGATATAACGGTAATGCAAAATATTTTTCAGGCAGCCTGAAAAATATTATTTCATTGCTTTCAACTTTTTTAATCTTTCGCAAGTATTATTTATATCTACAATAGAGTAATCATACGAACCTGTCGCTTGTTCTTTTTGATAATAATTGCAAGACTTTTCTAATAAAGCCAAGCCATTATCATCAATTTTTTCGTTATTCTCTAATTGTTTATCATATTGAAAAAGAAAACTCAAATAACATGCGTCCCCATAATTTAAGTCGCATGATTTTCTAAATTTTTCAGCAATTATTTCATTATCACTGCTGTTTTTATATGGCACTTCATCTGCACTTAACATTGCTTGAATAAAACAAGCCTGCCCATTATTTTTTGCACATTCTTTTTTGGCTAATGCCAAAGTTTTTTGTTCAATCTTTTCTTTATCAGATTGAATATATCCTTTATTAGAAATTTGCAAAATATTATAACAAGCAGCGACATTATTTTTTTTACATGCTTTTTGTAAAATATTTTCTGCTTTATACCAATTTTGTTTTGAATTTTCTCCTGCTAAATTATCCATATCTTCATTAGTGCCAATACCTAACGAAGATAACATTGTTTCACCGTAACCCATTGTTTTATTTTTTTGTAAAGCAGAACGATAATACCATTGCAAATATGCTTGAACGGCACAACCTTGTGCATTATTTTTATCGCATTTTTCTCGTGCTTTCTGTTCAAGTTCATTAACAGGAACAACATTGGCGATTGATTGAACATTTATAAAAAGTCTATCAAATAAAACTTCATCTGCAAAAGCAGAAAAATTGAATAAAAACAAACATAAAAACATTAAAGTTTTTTTCATCATCATACTCCTTAAAAAAGTTTTCAGGCTGCCTGAAACTTTTTCAGGCAGCCTGAATATTTACGTTACCTTTTCATCAAATCAAAAAAGTCCGCATTATTTTTTGACTGTTTCAATTTATCGTGCAGAAATTCCATCGCTTCCACATCGTCCATCGGGTGTAGGAATTTGCGTAATAGCCACATTTTTTGCAACTGGTCGTTGCCGATTAACAACTCTTCACGACGCGTGCCCGATTTGTTAATGTTAATCGCAGGGAAGACGCGTTTTTCTGCCAAGCGGCGGTCTAAATGCAATTCCATATTGCCTGTGCCTTTGAACTCTTCGTAAATCACATCGTCCATTCTTGAACCTGTTTCTACCAAAGCCGTAGCAATAATGGTAAGCGAGCCGCCCTCTTCAATATTGCGTGCCGCACCAAAAAAGCGTTTCGGTTTATGCAAAGCGTGTGCATCAACGCCGCCTGTTAAAATCTTGCCAGAAGCAGGCACTACCGTGTTATACGCCCGTGCCAGGCGTGTGATTGAATCTAACAGAATAACCACATCCTTTTTGTGTTCCACCAAGCGTTTGGCTTTTTCGATGACCATTTCGGCAACCTGAACATGGCGTGCCGCAGGTTCGTCAAAGGTAGAAGCCACCACTTCGCCTTTAACCGAACGCACCATTTCGGTAACTTCTTCGGGGCGTTCATCAATCAAAAGCACAATCAATTCAATTTCAGGATAGTTTTCAGTTAAAGCGTGGGCAATGTTTTTTAACATCACCGTTTTACCCGTTTTAGGCGGAGCCACTAACAACGCCCGCTGTCCCTTGCCAATCGGTGCAACCAAATCAATCGCACGCGAAGTTAAGTTTTCAGCGGCCTTAATATCGCGTTCCAAAACAAATTGCTGGTCAGGAAAAAGCGGCGTTAAATTTTCAAATAAAATCTTATGCTTACAAGCGTCTGGGTCATCGCCGTTAATGCTGTCTAATTTCGTTAAAGCGAAATAGCGTTCATTGTCTTTGGGCGTGCGAACCGAACCCTCAATCGTGTCGCCCGTATGCAAATTAAAACGGCGAATTTGATTGGGACTGACATAAATATCGTCAGGACTTGCCAAGTAAGAAGTATCTGCCGAACGCAAAAAGCCAAAGCCGTCAGGCAAAATTTCCAAAGTGCCGTTGCCAGTGAAAGATTCACCGTTCTGCACCATTTTACGCACAATGGCAAAAACTAAATCTTGTTTGCGAAAGCGGTTCGCGTTTTCAATACCGAGTGCTTCGGCTTGTTCCAACAGTTGAGAAATGTGCTGGGTTTGTAATTCAGAAACATGCATAATGTGTTGTATATCAAAAAGAAATAGAAAAGCCGCACAAAAACGACAGCATTGAAAAAAAGAATTGCGGGTCGGAATTTATATTTTAGAAACGGCATCAAACCGTGTGCGACAAATAGTGTTTTATTTAAAAAACTTGCGGATTATAAAAGGGAATTTTGGGCGTGTCAAGGGTTTAAGCGTTTCAGGCAGCCTGAACAATGTACTTATATAAACAAAAATCTCATTCGTTTGAATGAGATTTTTGTGTTTCAGGCAGCCTGAAAACAGTCAAGCCAATTTGCCGTGACAGTTTTTATATTTTTCACCGCTACCGCAAGGACAGGGGTCGTTGCGAGTAATGTAAATGCCACGTGCTTCTAATGCATCAACGGAATAATCGGTATCATCATCCGCAGGCGGCGGCGGAGGTGTGTTGTCGCTTGCGTGAGAAACAGGCTCTTCGGCTGGGGCAATTTGTATGCGAACCGCTGTTAAATAACGCGTAACCGTGCGGTAAATGTCCGACATAAAGGTTTGGAACATACCAAAGGCTTCTCGTTTGTATTCTTGTTTGGGGTTTTTCTGTGCATAACCACGCAGGTGAATGCCTTGCCGCAGGTTGTCCATTTGTGCCAAGTGTTCTCGCCATTTTTGGTCGATGACATTCAGCATCACATTGCGTTCAAAACCTGCCATACCCTCTGCCCCTACCATATCCACTTTGGCGGCGTAGTCGGCTTCAACCATATCCACAATGCGTTGTTTAATGTCTTCCGTATCCAAACTGCTGTCGGCTTTCACCCACTCGCGAATATGCACATCGTTAATGCCAAATTCGCCAGCAAGCGTGTGTTCCAAGCCTGAAATATCCCATTCTTCTTCCATGGTGTCTGGCACGATAAATTCATCGCACACGCCACTAATCACATCTTTGCGAATTTGGGTTACATCGTCCGAAGTGGTTTCGCCGTCCAAGATTTCGTTGCGAATGTGATACACCACTTTGCGTTGGTCGTTGGCGACATTGTCGTATTCCAACAACTGTTTGCGAATATCGAAGTTGCGGCTTTCCACTTTGCGTTGTGCGCCTTCGATTTGACGCGTGAGCATACCGTGTTCAATCGCAACACCCCTTTCAGGGGCTAATCGATTGATAATCGCCGCCGCTCTGTCTAACGCAAACAGGCGTAATAGTTGGTCTTCAAACGATAAATAGAAACGGCTCGAACCTGGGTCGCCTTGTCGTCCTGAACGACCACGCAACTGGTTATCAATGCGGCGGCTCTCATGCCGTTCTGTGCCGATAATATGCAAACCGCCTGCCTGAATGACTTGTTCGTGCAAGCGTTCCCATTCATTTTTTAACTGATTGATTTTATTTTGTTTTTCGTCGTCGGCAAGCGTTTCGTCTTGTTCAATTTGTTTGACTTGTGTGGCAATATTACCGCCCAAAACAATGTCCGTACCACGACCTGCCATATTTGTGGCAACGGTAATCATTTTGGGCTTACCTGCTTGTGCCACAATATAGGCTTCCCGTTCGTGTTCTTTGGCGTTTAACACATTGTGCGGCAAGCGTTCTTTATTGAGCAAATCCGACACCAATTCCGAAGTTTCAATACTGGTTGTGCCAACCAATACAGGCTGCCCATTTTCATAGCATTTTTTAATATCCGCAATCACTGCCTCGTATTTTTCTTCTGCCGTGCGGAACACTTGGTCGTTGTAATCCTTACGAATCATCGGCAAGTTTGTGGGGATAATCACCGTTTCCAAATTGTAAATATTTTGAAACTCATACGCTTCGGTATCCGCTGTGCCTGTCATACCGGCTAATTTTTCGTAAAGCCTGAAATAATTTTGGAAAGTAATAGACGCAAGCGTTTGATTTTCTTGCTTAATTTCAACACCTTCTTTGGCTTCAACCGCTTGGTGCAAACCCTCTGACCAACGGCGACCCTCCATTAAACGCCCTGTAAATTCATCAACAATCACCACTTCGCCGTCATCGGTTACCACATAATGCTGATCTTTATGATACAAATTATGAGCCCTTAATGCCGCTAACAAATGGTGCATTAAAATCATATTGTTCGGTGCATAAAGCGATTCGCCCTGTGGCAACAAACCCATTTCGCTTAAAATGCGTTCGGCGTTTTCATGCCCTTTTTCGCTTAACACCACTTGGTGTTGCTTTTCATCAACCCAGTAATCGCCGTCCGTGCTTTCTTCTTCCATTTGACGCGTCATCAGAGCAGGTACTTTATCCACCGCACGGTATAAATCCACATTGTCTTCTGCCGCCCCTGAAATAATCAACGGCGTGCGTGCTTCGTCAATTAAAATGGAATCCACTTCATCGACCACCGCAAAATGCAATGGGCGTTGCACGCGTTGGTAGGCAGCCTGAACCATATTATCACGCAAGTAATCAAAGCCAAATTCATTATTTGTGCCGTAAGTAATGTCGCAAGCATAAGCCTGTTGCTTTTCTTCGCCGTGCATTTGCGTTAAATTCACGCCGACTGTCATACCCAAAAAGCGATACAACTTGCCCATGGTTTCTGCATCGCGTGCCGCCAAGTAATCATTCACGGTTACCACATGCACGCCGCGTCCTGTCAAAGCGTTCAGATACACAGGCAAAGTCGCCACCAGCGTTTTCCCTTCACCTGTTCGCATTTCCGCAATTTTGCCTTCATGCAAAGCCAAGCCGCCGATTAACTGCACATCAAAATGCCGCATACCCAAAACGCGTTTGGACGCTTCACGACACAGGGCAAAGGCTTCCACCAAAACCTCATTCAAACCCGTGCCAGACTGCACTTTTTCCTTTAATTGCAAAGATAAGGCTTGCAATTCAGTGTCTGACAACGCTTCTAACTCAGGTTCTTTGGCGTTGATTTTATTCACCACTTTGCGATATTGTTTCAACAACCGACTGTTGCGGCTACCGAAGATTTTTTTGGCAAGATTACTTAACATTTAGCGTATCCTAAACCCATTCTTGTGGGCAATATAATCGGAAGATTTTAACATATAAAGCGGTTAAATATGGGCGATAGTGGGAATATCAATACAATGAATGCGAATATCTTTCAGGCAGCCTGAAAACACAATAAAAAATATCCTCCGTTATGGGAAGATATTTTATTCAAACAAATCATTAATCTTTAATTCGTCTTGCCCATTCGCACACCGATTCGTAAGTACAATTAGAATAAGTGAATTGACCTGTTTTTAAATCCAAAGAAACTTCCGCTCCAAACTTATTGGTTGCTTTTTTCTTGGCAGTTAAAGTGAAAGTGTCTGCACTTACATCCAAATCGTGATATTTCGCTAAATCACCACCAGATTTATACTTGCTTTTATCAGCGGGATATTTTCCTTCTTTAAGAAAATTGGCCTGAGCCTCTTGTCGTGCTTGATTTAAATAGGCTTTTGCCGTAGTAATACGCCCTTTTTCTATATGACGCGAATAAGACGGCATGGCAATAACGCTCAAAATCGCAATAATCGCCACCACAATCATCACTTCAACCAAAGTAAAGCCTGTACTGCAAGTTTTCATTTTACACCTCCTGACAAATTAAGAGGAAGGAGCAACAATAACCGACTGCACAGTCGAAACAGAGTTTTCATTTTCACCCCATGCACGTGCAGTTACACGAAATACTCGCAAATCTTTCTCACCATCGACATCTTTTGTGCCCAAATATTCAACAATATAACGCGGATGCTTGCAACCAGCACTAGCAGCACAACGAACATCGGTTGCTTCTATACTTTTAGTGCCCGTCCAAATATCATCTTTTTCCCAAAGTGGTGGTTCTGTACGGGCGACAACTGCCGTTGTATCATTGTTATAACCATACAAACCATTGTTACCACCAACAGGAAAGTTAGTAGCCAATAGAGTTTCATCAGTGGCTGCTGCGGTGCCAGCAGTACCCCCGCCTAATGCTTCAAGAACAACCCTATCTTCACCCGCCAATAACGCTCTTTCAGCCAAACCTTTGGCATATTTTTGGTCGGCATTATTGGTGCTAATCCTCATTTCAGTATTGCTGACTTGTGCACCTGCAATCACCAATAAAGCAATAACAACCATAATCATCATTACCATCACCAAGGAAAAACCTTGTTGCTGATGAATAGCTACGCGATTAGTGGTTATTGAGAAATTTTTCTGCTTGCACATACATTACCTCCTCGTACAACTGCGGAAATGCGGAATGTTTCATTTTGGGGAGCGTTGGCAGTTCCGCCACCAGTAGCAACACTACCACCACGAATATTGGGGAAATTATAAGTCAAATCAAGACGAATAGATGATGGTCCCTGTGCTCCCTCATTGTTGGAACCCTTACTTATATCAGCAATAGCATTATTACTACCATCTGCTTGTTGCACGGTAAATGTTTGTCCATTTAATTCATCTTGGGTTACAGGGGTTCCTGATGAAGTTTTGGTAACTGCGGAAGGGCAATCCGTAACAAACAGATATTCTGCGGTCATGTTAGTAACATTTCTCGCCAACTGTTGCGGTGCTGTCCAACTGTTACCGTTATTGCCAAATTCAAAACGATACAACGAAGATGGTTCTCCTGGAATATTACCAACAACATACGCCACAATTTTATACCGCTGCAAAATCATATCACTATTAGGCAGAATGGCAGGATAAATACCTGTTGCCGTAGGTGCTGTTGTGTTTGCTGTCGTAGTCTGACTGGAAAGGGGAGCCACAGTAGTAACTTCGTATGTATCCACAACAGAACCACCATTACTCTGTTGAAAAGCAATAGTGTTACAACCAGCAGCCACAAGCCAACCACCTGTTTTTAAAACACTTTCTACCACCTTGTTAGGATGTTGTTCATTCGTATTAAAAACGACATTCGCCCCATTCATACTGTTAAACGATAAAGAACCTTCACCATAGTAAAACAATAACGCCCCGCTGGCTGGTGTAAATTGAACACCATTCCATATATTGGCCAATGGCGTTGCATCAGCAAACCAACGCACACCTGCCGAACGGTCAGCCATATTACCACTTCCATTCTCATCTAATGTTTGTAAGGCGATAATATCATTTGTACCTGCAACCGTACCAACACCGATCGTTCCATCAGTGTTTGCTAACTGTATCAAGCAATTTGTGCTGTCGGGAGCAAAACGCCGTCCCAAATTGGCACAACCAAAAGTCCCCGCATTACGAGCGTCTTGCGTAATCATTGTGGCAGCAGCACGCAAATCCTGCAAAGTAGAAACGCGTGCTAAACCAACATCATTTAAGCGTTTTGTGTAGGAGTAAAGCGAACCCGCACCTGCAATCACCACCAAACCCAAAACACTGGCAACCATAAATTCCACCAAAGTGAAACCCTGTTGTCCATTGTTTGGCATACGGGTAATATGTTGTCTTTTCTGTTTCATTTTTAATACTCCCAATAATCACAGATTATCGTCTAATGGATAATCGTATGTGTATGTTTTGTCCGACGAACCATCCATTTTCCAAGTAACATGCAAAGTCTGTCCAGCGGCAGCATTACCCCCAACACCGCCTGCGGTTGTCGTACTGTTATTGACAGCAACAGTTACATCACCTTGAACACCGATAACACCGCAAGCCATTTGACGAAAATCCGCCAAATGATACGCCGCTAATGCTGTTCTCGCCGCAGCACCCGAAACTGCATTGGCAGGACGAGCGTCATCAGGATCTCTATCACCTGTGCAATTAAAACTACCCGTGTAATGGTCATATGATTTTTGCGTTGTCAGGCCACCAACACTCAAATATGGATTAGTCATCATATTTTCTGCTAAGTTTTCCGTTGCTTGGGCTATGATGGTTTGGTTTTCTGCTTCTTTGATGCCAATCGAAGTACGCGTTTGCATAGCAATCAAAGCCATTAAACCTAGTGCAAGGATAAACATGGACACCATAATTTCAATTAAGGTAGAGCCTTGTTGGCGAATGGATGAAGTTTGTACTGTTTTCATTGCTGCGTCCTTATTATCTACTCTTCTTTTGATTCACAATAGAAGAAATCAGTTTCTTTGTTATTTAGGTCAGAGCGTTTGCCTGTATATACAGAAGCACGACCTGTAGCATCAACACGAATCACCTCACAAAAACGAGCAGTTTGATTTTTGGTTACTCGTTTAGGATCTTGAACCACAATACGACCAATCGCACCAGGTGGCTGAGTGGCACTAACTTTTTTATCACTACCAACCTCTCCGATACGCATTTGTCCATTAGAATAATAAACAAATGACATATTAGTACTACCAGAAGCACCACTGAGTGCCGCACCTAATGACTCTTGCGTAGGCGACCCTAACGATACTTTGTCGTTTAATGTTACCACGCGTAAGTCTTCACCTGCATCGTAGGTTTGATTGTTAGCACCGTTATCAGTAAAAACCAACAAAGCATTGGCATTGCCCCAACTGGTAGCAGAACCATTCAGTTTCCCGTCTGTTCTTACATTGCCAGGTACAACAAATACAGGTTTGCCACGACGCACGGCTTCGGTGTGGGCAAAAGAGAAAGCATTAGCAATTTCATTGGCTTGACCTTGTACTCTTTGGCGTGCAATCATGCCACCCATAGCAGGCACGGCTAATGTGGCGAAAACGGCTGCGATAGCCACGACTATCATCAGTTCGGTTAAGGTAAAGCCTCGTTGTTTTAAATGAGTGCGTTTCATAGAACATACCCCAGTTTTGCTGTGTTTTTAGTATGATAAACAAGATATTTCAATAATGTTATCACTTTTTGATTAAAGGTTATTTACTGCGATAAGCGTCATTATAGCAACCTGAACAGTCATTCGACAAAATAAAGCCGAATTTTTTGTGTTATCGGCTTTATTTGTGTTGTTTATTTAGTTGCTCTTTTTCAAAGGTTGCAATAGCGTTATATCGTCTTCGTGCATATCTGCTCTTTTGGCGGCGTGTTTGCTAATTACCAAACGCAGACGATCCATCTCTTTTTTGCGACTCAATAATTCGTCTTCTTCTTCGTCCTTACGTGATTTGGGCTGCGGACGATGTTGATAACGGTCATCGTAGTCGTCATCGCTATGGCGTGATGATACACGAGAACGGCGGTCGCGTGGGTCTTCGTCATCGTCATAGCGACTGCGTGCAGGCGGACGATAACCGCGTTCATCGTCTTCGTCATAACGCCCCCTTGGACGGGAACGGTAGCCACGCTCGTCATCGTAATCATCTTCGTAACGACTTCTTGGACGAGAACGATAATTACGGTCGTCATCGTAATCGTCTTCATAACGACTTCTTGGATGAGAACGATAATTACGGTCATCATCGTAATCATCATCATAACGACTTCTTGGACGAGAGCGATAATTACGGTCGTCATCGTAATCGTCTTCGTAACGATTTCTTGGGCGAGAACGATAACTACGGTCGTCATCGTAATCATCATCATAACGACTTCTTAGACGAGAGCGATAATTACGGTCGTCATCATAATCGTCATCGTCGTAACGACTTCTTGGGCGAGAACGGTAGTCACGCTCGTCATCATAATCGTCATCATCATAACGACTGCGAGAATGCACACGGCGTTCTTCTCTGTCGTCATCACGATATGCTTCACGGGATTTGCTTGGCGTTTTGATTTCGCTTTTTTCGCTGCTCTCACCCAAAGAAGAAATTTCTGTATCTAAATCCAATGCAGGCAATTTGTTTTCATTAACACGGGTAAGCGTAGGGTTGCGAAGCGAACGAATATCGGGTTGATGACCAAAAATCATATTTTGTTCGATACCGCTGCCTAAATCGCTTGACCAGTCTAATTCTGCGTGCCAAGAAAAATCTAAATCGTGTGCCCACGGCAAAAGCACGGCTCTGCCTGGTGAAGTGGGTTCGGAATAAGTGCCAGGGAAAGGAGGCGGCTCAATCGTACCAGGTGCCCCACGGTCATCGCGTTGAAGATAGCAATATAAACGGTTGCCGTAGGTGATGGTACCTAAATAGGAACCGTTGGGCGAATACACTTCGTTATCGTCCCACGGTGTCCAGCCAATCCAGCGACTGTCGCGGTCGAATACATAACGCCGCTTGCGAAAGGCAATCCATCTGCCCGCTGAATCGAATAGATAGTTAATACTGACGGTTCCTGATGATGTTCTCATTTTCTGGCAACTCCTTTTATACCCTTTTATCGTCCTTAACAACAGACCAATACTCGCTTTCGGGTTTATTTTGTTATTTATTGTGTATTGAATATTGCTACACGGTTTCCCATTTTTGGGTCATACCACTTTTCTAATTCTACCTGAATTGGCAACATAAAACAATATGCTTTTATCACGCATTGCACGCACTGTTGCATAAAGGATACAAATTATTTCTTTTGTAATTAAGTTTTTGATTTATTTTAATTTATATATTATTGATTATTTTAGTATGTTGAATAATTTTGCTTGATAAAATGATTGGGCGATGATTGATTTCATTTTATTTGATATATATCAGAATAAAATGATTTTCTTTGTAAGGCTATGATAAATATATATTTTATCTTTTATGGTGATTGATTTTATTAAACTGCTGAATGTTTCATCATTGTAAGAAGTGGCTAAAAATAAACATTTCAGGCAGCCTGAAAAATTCAATAAACAACCATCATTGGCAGTTGCTGGACGCAATCTATATTCGCCTGCTTCTGTTGCTTATTGTACTTATCTTCTTTATGATATAAAACAGTTTTAGGCTGCCTGAACGGTCTTTATTGTATAGGAAAAACACTATGTCTTTGTTTCCAGAAATTGTTTTAGCCAGCAATAATGCGGGCAAAATCAAGGAGTTTGCGGCTTTTTTTACGCCTTATGGTATGAGTATTATTTCGCAAAAAACGCTCGATATTCCTGAATGTGATGAACCACACAGCACATTTATTGAAAATGCGTTAGCCAAAGCACGCCATGCTGCGAAACATAGCGGCAAACCTGCATTAGCCGATGATTCGGGCATTTGTGCGGACGCTTTGGGCGGCAAACCTGGTATTCATTCGGCACGCTTTGCAGGAGAACAAAAGTCAGATAAAGACAATAATGCGAAGTTGTCGGAAATGTTGCAACATTTTGATAATAAAAAAGTTTATTATGCTTGTTCTTTGGTTTTGGTGCGACACGAGTTTGATCCGATGCCAATTATTGCCGAAGGGGTGTGGGAAGGTGTTTGGACGCACAATCCGCGTGGTGAAAACGGTTTTGGCTATGACCCGCATTTTTATATTCCTGAATATCGTCAAACGGCGGCAGAAATTTCAGGCAGCCTGAAAAATCGCATTAGCCATCGCGGCTTGGCGTTGATTGAATTGATGAAAAAATTAGACGATTTATACTTGCGTGCAGGACTGGCTATTCCTGAAATACCGCATTTTGTGGAGAAAAAATAATGGAAAATCCTTACGAGCCGCCGAAAAGCACTTGGGAAAATCCTTTGCCCAAAGACGCTCCGCGATTGTTTAATCCCACAGCGTCTTCGATGTTTGCCATACTTTTTGGCTTGCCTTTGGCGTGTTTTCTGCACGCCGCCAACTGGAAAGCATTGGGCGAACACAAATACAGCAGTGCCAATATTTGGATTGGCGTGGTGTGGATTGTGTTGGCAGTAGGCGTTTTTGTTGCGTCCGCCATTGTCAATGGCGGCGATATGCAAGGCAATAATACCATTCAACGGTCATTTTTAATTTTTGGCTTGCCTGCCTTATTGGGTTGGTATTTTGGTTTTGGTCGCAAACAAGAACAGTTAGTACTTGAAAAATATGGAAAAAATTATCCACGCCGCAATATGTGGTGGGCTGTTTTATGGGGCTTGGTGATGAGTGTGAGTATTTTTGTGCTGTTTTTAATTTTGACGATTATATTGATTATATTGGGTTTTATTCCCATAGAAACCACACCGCCAGCAGGTTGAATAAAAAAACCGTTCAGGCTGCTTGAACGGTTTTTTTTATTATTGTTCGCTGAATTTTTTAACTTCACTTTGCTCTTTGAATGCGGTTTCAGGCTGCCTGAAAGAAAAAACAGTGTCATTGCGAGATTTTGCGAAGCAAAATCGTGGCAATCCAATAAATTGCATCGCAATTTATCAACGCCGTAGGCGTTGGTTCTCCTTGCAAAAAAACTATTCAGGTTGCCTAAATTTGATAAGAAACAGTGCGTTACAACGCCTACGGCGTTGGCAAAAAATCTACGATTTTTTACTGGATTGCCACGATTTGAACTTCGTTCAAATCTCGCAATGACACGGGTTTTCTTTTAATTTCACTTTATTCGTTGAACGCTGTTTCAGGCAGCCTGAAACTTTATTTTTTGCGAAACAGTAAATCCCACACGCCGTGTCCCAAGCGTTTTCCCCTTGCTTCAAATTTGGTTTCGGGGCGGTAGTTGGGTTTTTCGGCAAAATCGCGTGCTGTGTTGCTTAAATCGGTTTCGGCGGATAAAACTTCCAGCATTTGCAGGGCGTATTCTTCCCAGTCGGTAGCCAAATGAATGTAGCCGCCGCTTTTGATTTTGGGCAACAATTTTTGCACAAATGGGGTTTGGATTAGGCGGCGTTTGTTGTGGCGTTTTTTGTGCCACGGGTCAGGGAAAAAAATATGCACGCCGTCCAAAACGCCGTCTGGCAACATATCGTTAATCACTTCTACGGCATCGTGGTGAATAATGCGAATATTGTTAAGTTGTTGTTCTTCAATCAGTTTTAATAAATTGCCCACACCAGGTGTATGCACTTCTACGGCGATAAAATCTTTTTCAGGCAGCCTTTGGGCGATTTCGGCAGTCGCCACGCCCATACCAAAGCCGATTTCTAATATTTTATCGCTGTTGCGATTGAAAATTTTATTCAAATCAATTAGTTGCTTTTGGTAGGGAATGCCGTAAATGGGTAGAAGTTCGCTCACCGCCCGCTCTTGGGCAGCGGATAGGTGTCCTTGTCGTAATACAAAACTGCGAATGCCACGCAAGTGGCTGATTTTAGGTTGATTGTCAGTGTTCATTTGGGTTTATTTTACAAGGTTGTTGTTTTATGTTTCAGGCTGCCTGAAAAAGTCAAAAACAAACGGATTTGTTCGCACCTGACGGTGCTCACGATGATTTTTAAAAGCGAACTTCGTTAGAAGTGAGCAAATCCGTTTGTTAATAAAATTTTTCAGGCTGCCTGAAAGGTTTTTTGCATTGTCGTTATAATCGATAGGCTACCCTGAAACAGTTTTTAACTTCGCTTGTCGCTCGTTAAAAACTCTTTCAGGAGATTGCCACGCCGTGCTTTCGGCACGGCTCGCAATGACGATAAAGGTTTCAGGCTGCCTGAAATAAAATATATTTTTTACTTTTTCTCGTCCGTATCATCGCGAAATTCTTCGGGGATAAAGTCGTCATCGCGTAAGGTGATTTCGCTGTTTTGCCCGATATACGCGGCTTCGCTTTGTAGCCACAAGCCTGTTTCTAATCGCATATAACGCACAAAATAATTGCCTTGTGGCAGTTGTTCTACCGTCATTTTGCCGCCGCCAGCAGGCAGAAATAAAGTGCGTAATGCACCTAATCCTGTGTCTTGGCGGTCGAAAATTTGGGCTAATACGGCTGATTTTGGGTGCGGATTGCTCACGGATAAGTTCAGGTTGCCGTCTGTTTTTAATAGCGGATAACCGTTAATCAGTGCGGCTTGCAACGGCCACGCCGTGCCATTTGGGGCAGTGGCAGCAACGGTATAAAGCGTGTTGTCTTGGTTTTCTACCGATGACAATTTAGAAAAAATCAAACCGATGGATACGCCGCTGACAATCGCAATTAAGAAAAATGAACCCAAAATTGCCCACAATGCTTTGTTTTGATTGAATTTTTTTTCACGAACTCCTGCTGTGGGAATGGCTTGACCAGTCGGAATGGCGTCTGCCGCTACAGGAATGGCTTGCATATCGGACGAATTTTTTTGAGCGGCAATCCATAAGTCGTGCTGGCGTTTTTGTTCGGGGTCGGACAGCACTTCATACGCCCGATTGACTAACTGCATAATGCGAATGGCATCGGGGTCGCTGTTGTAATCGGGGTGATATTTTTTCGACAAACGCCGATACGCCGTGCGAATATCCTTTTCGCTCGCCGTTGTGGGCAGTTGTAGATTGTCGTAATGAGTTTGGATTTTTTTCATATAATTTCAATGCGTTATTTACATAGGGCCGTTATAAATCCAGCGACTTTTATAGGCGGCAAACACCGCGTTTGGATATTGCGGTTGCCCCGTACTGCCGTTATATCGCCCCAATGCACGGTATAAATCGCCGTTTTCCATATTCAAATAATGACGCAAAATAGTGCAGCCATAACGCAAATTAGTGCGAATATCAAACAAAATATGCTTGTCCTGACCTGGTTTGCCAATGTATTTCACCCAAAACGGCATGACCTGCATTAAACCAATCGCCCCTGCGGACGAAATGGCATAGCGGCGAAAACCGCTTTCCACTTGAATTAAACCCAAAACTAATTGCGTATCCAAACCTGCACGCACGGTTTCATATTGAATATTGATGAGAATGCGTTTGGCATCGTGTTCGGATAAGTGTTTGAATTTTTTGCACCTTTCTAACATTTCTGCCAACCACTGTTCGCCATATTCTTTTTTGGAAAACACCAAATAAGGTTTATTCGGATTGTCAATCGAATGGCTCATGGCAGTGGCAACATTGTCGGCAAGCGTTTCTTCCTTTTGAGCACCCGCAAAAAGTTGCGGCGTATAAAATGCCGCCGCCGAGCCAAGCCCTGCACCAATTAACTGACGGCGAGAAATTAAAAATGAGTTTCGTTTGTTCATTATTCAGGCAGCCTGAAAAGTTGCTAAATCGAAAGATTATAGCAAAAAATAACAGAAAAATTTGCAAGTTATGCAAACGGTAATATAATTTTTACTTGTTTCAGGCTGCCTGAATTGAAACAGCGTGTAAAAAGCAAAACGACAGACATTCGTTAGCGATTTTTATTTTTTAACAAACGGATTTGTTCGCATCTCATAATGCTCACAATATTTCTATCAATATCAAAAATTCAGGTGAAAACCGTTAGGTTTTCACAAATCCGTTTGTTCATTTTAAAATGTGAAAATGACTGTAAATTTGAATTTTTAGAAGTACCTTGTTATCTTTATCAATAAGGCTGCCTGAAACATTTATTTGAAAGACACACCATGAATATTCAACACAATATTGCACTCAAAAACTACAACACAATGGGTTTGGCGGTTTTCGCAAAATATTTTTACAAATTAACAGATAATGCTCAACTTCCTGATTTATTAAAAGAAATTAAAAAATATCCGCAAACTTATTTTTTGGGCGGCGGCTCGAATACGGTTTTTCTGCACGATTTTGACGGCTTGGTGCTGCATTTGGCAACACGGGGTATTGAATATCAAAAAACAGAAAATAATCAAGTACTTGTTACCGCACAAGCAGGTGAAAATTGGCATAACTTTGTGCAATATACCGTGCAACAAGGTTGGTTTGGTTTGGAAAATTTAAGCCTGATTTACGGCACAGTGGGGGCAAGTCCCATTCAAAACATTGGGGCGTATGGTGTGGAAGTGAAAGACCGTATTCGCCGTGTGTTTGCGACCGATACGCAAACAGGTAAGTCTTTGATTTTACATAATCATGAATGTAATTTTGCGTATCGCAACAGCATATTCAGGCAGCCTGAAAATAAACATTTGTTAATTACGGCGGTTGAATTTCAATTAGATACCGCGTTTCAACCGCAGTTAGGCTATGGCGATATTGCCGCAACTGCTGAAAGAATGGCAAATGGCAAGCCCATAACCGCACAAATCGTTGCCAATGCGGTGATTGCAACGCGTCAAGCCAAATTGCCTAATCCTGATGAATTAGGTAATGCAGGCAGTTTTTTTCGTAATCCGATTGTTTCAAACGCACAAGCCCTTGAATTAAAACAACAATATTCTGATATGCCGATTTTTGCATTTGATGATAAAACAAGCAAACTTTCCGCCGCCAAACTGATTGATTTAGCAGGATTAAAAGGCTTTGCATTGGGCGGAGCGGCGGTTTATGACAAACAGCCTTTGGTGTTGGTGAATCAAAACAACGCCACACCGCAAGATATTGTCGATTTATGTCAATATATTCAAAAGGTTGTGCAGGAAAAATTTGCAGTAAGCATACAGCCCGAACCTGTGTTTGTTGAATAATAAGTCTCGTAGGGTGGGCAACTTGTTGCCCACGCGGTTTTGTTTAGATTTTCAGGCAGCCTGAAAATAAATTCAATAATCACATTTTTATAAAAACCTTTTCACCGGAACGGTCCGCGTCCTCGAAGGTGCCCTTCATCACCACGGCGATATAGGAATAGCCGTCCTCCGAGGCGGTCAGAGCGACGCAGCGGCCTGCCTGCTCGGTGGCTCCGGATTTGATGCAGGTCACCGAGGAATGATAATAATCCGGGTAGCCGCTCTGGATCATC
>JAFWRB010000078.1 GCA_017508845.1 Neisseriaceae bacterium
GTGCGGGTTTTGGGATTAACGCAAACGGTTTGGGCGATTATAAAAACGAAACGCTAATCCAAAACCCACAAGACGGTGCGTTTTTCTCTCGGCTGATACAAACCGTTCTATTCTTAAAAGGCATTCAAATTGTGCCCAGCGAATATGCCGATGTCGATTTATTTGTGAATGTCGATGTTTTTGGCACAATCAGAAGTCGCACCGAATATCATTTGTATAACGCCGAAAGTTTAAAATCACAAACCAAAATTGAGTATTTTGCGATTGATAAACAATCTCGCCAAGTGATTGTTAAACCAAAAGTTTCTGCCTTTGAAAGCCAGTATTTAGAAAAATACATTCTTTGGACTGGACCTTATAAAATCGTGAAAACAGTGAAAAGTGCTGACCCGTTAATGGTGGATTTTTCGGATATTACAAACAGTTCCGCCCCACGCGTTAGTGGTTCAGGCAGCCTGAATAATGAGTTTTCTAATCAAGAAAATCAAACAGGTGAAATTCCGTCTGACGAAGTTATTCGTAACCGCAGAAGATAAGGAGTACGAGAAATGAAAAAAGCATTCAAACACTTTTCAGGCAGCCTGAAAGTATTGAGTTTATCAACTATTTTTTGCTTATCAGCAAATATTTCTTTTGCAGACACTGCACGAGATTTCACTAACAGAAGTAATTATATGCCTGGCAAACCGTACCGCTTATTTGGTACAGGGCGTGGCAATGTAACAAATTTGCGTGGTAATGTTACTCGTCAAGGTGGAATGTCTTACACAGTGGGTAATATTCAAACCGATATTGCCACATATGGCGGAAAAATTGAATACAATCAGGAGTTTCACAATCACGGTTGGCATGTTCATTCTCCATTTTCCAGCAGTGCCAGCCGTTCGTTTGATAGCAAAACAGGTAGCCCTGCTATGGGCGGTCAAACGGTTACGAGTTTTAGCGTTCAAGCCTTTGAAGTACACCCTGCGGACGGTTATGACGGCGAACAAGGTGGCGGATACCCTACGCCGACAGGGGCAAGAGATGAATATACCTATCTTGTTTCAGGTACAGAACGCACCATTCGTGTGGTTAATCAGCCCGATAAACCACAACCGCCACAACCTGAAAAACCTAATCAAAATAATGATAAAGGACAAGATAAACCTGAAAAAACGGATAATCAAGAACGAGACAGAAACGAAAAATTAACAGGACTTGATGACAGTGGGACAAATGGCGAGTATGATTTGTCGAATTTGAGTAATGACGATTTAGCACAATGGCTTGCGGAACAGTTGCGAGACGCTGAACTGAATACACCACAATCGGAGTTTGATAAGGATGATTTGTTGGCGTGCTTATTTAATTGTCCGACACCTATTGAAAAATTAAAAGCAGCCATTATTGCACATGATGTTGAAATGATTGCTAGTTTGTATTTTGCAGGATTGGCAAGTTCATCTATCTATGAAGCCAGCCAAAAAGGGGATTGGGGTAAAGCAAATAATATTTATAACAGTGATCCAGTCGCTGCCGCAGGTGGGGCTATGCCGCCTGATGATGGGGATAATGATAAAAACGGTATTAAAGAGAAAAACGATTATACAAATAAACAAAAGCAAAAGGCTAATTCAGCCGAAACTGGCGACAAAATTAGAACTCCTGATTCTCACCCAAATGATTTCCAAAAATTGCGTGGTAATCAAGGATATCAAAATAAATATACTGGTGAAATTTGGCAAAGAAGCGATACTCAACATATGGGAAAACAAGGTGAATGGAAAGTTGGTATCGGAAAAAATCCGCCACAAAAAGGTAGCAAAATTACAGTAGATGCTCAAACAGGAAAGGTGCTAAAAAAATGATAAATAGCATTGATTTATCAAGAATAGATTTTCATGGATTTAGTTCCAGTAAAAACTGGATTGGCTATTTTCAGTGGATTGGTATTGTTGATGAAACAAAAAAATCTGAATACAACCAAGAATTAATTCACAAAGCAGGATTATTGCTTTATGAATACTTTAAAGATTGTTGGAACGATTTTTTTGTATTATCAGGACTTCGTTATGACGATGAATCCGAAAATGAAACTGGTGTAGATAAACTTTATGGAAATGTTTATAACAAAGCCAAAGAAATCGGTTTATTAATACCAGTTGATGACGAATACGAAAAGTGGTCTGATTATAAATGGTTTAAATTACCAAAAACACAAATACCTTTGCATTTTTTAAGGTTTTGTTTTGATAAAGATTTTATCTTGCCATATTCAGAAATGGCAATGGCAATGGTTTTTGGTAAAATTTGTGGTCAAAAATGCTTTTTAATCAACCCAAAACTTCAGATTGCTTTATATCCGCACGATGATATAGGCTATGGTTGCATTGATTTAGGCAACAATCCTAAAATATTGACGGATTTTTTAAATTATTGCGACAAAAGCAAAGATTTTGTTTCTCATATTGAAGAACAATATCGTTAATCTTAAAAACAGCGAAAACCCGAAACTTTCGCTGTTTTTATTTTCAGGCTGCCTGAAAACCTTTTTGCATTGCCGTTTTTCATAGTCAGGAGATTACTACGCATAGCCTTTCGGCTATGCTTGTAATGACAGTAATTTTTTTTGTATGGCGTTTCAGGCAGCCTGAAAAATTAACAATACTGCCGTAGGGTGGGTAACGCTACGCTCTAACCCACCGCAACGCCGTGAGAAGTTGATTAAATCTTTCGTGTTATGCAAACTTGCGGTTTGCTGGTGGGCAGGAATGCCCACCCTATAAGCACCTGCGGTGCTTTGGTGGGTTAGAAACCCACCCTACAATCATTTTTCATTATCTTTCAGGCAGCCTGAAAAACATATTCACCCCATTAAAATGAAGTAGTAAAATACCCATTCTCATCAAATAAATTCGCAAAATAAAATGACCCCACTACTTGACACCATTACCACACCCCAAGATTTACGCCGTTTGTCGGTTAATCAACTGCCGCAGGTTTGTCGTGAGTTGCGGCAAGAGTTTTTGCGTGGTATTGCCAAGTCGGGCGGGCATTTTGCCAGTAATTTGGGCGTCATTGAACTGACTGTGGCACTGCATTTTGTGTTTGATACGCCAAATGACCATTTGCTGTGGGATGTGGGTCATCAGGCTTATGCACACAAGATTTTAACAGGTAGACGGGGGGAAATTCACACCATTCGCCAAAAGGGCGGGCTGGCTCCTTTTCCCAAACGCGATGAGTCGGCGTTTGACGCTTTTGGCGTGGGGCATTCTTCCACTTCAATCGGTGCGGCTTTGGGTTTTGCTGTTGCGGATAGATTGAGCGGCAAAAATCATAAGGCGATTGCGATTATCGGCGATGGGGCGATGACAGGCGGTCAGGCGTTTGAAGCCTTGAATAATGCGGGCGATCTTAAAGACGCAAATTTGTTGGTTATTCTCAATGATAATGAAATGTCGATTTCGGAAAATGTCGGTGCATTGCCTAAATATTTGGCACAAAATGCGGTGCAGGATTTAAAAGGTTTTATTAAAGAAACAGGGCGGCATTTTTTGGAAAACTTGCCTGGCGGCTTGGACGCGGCACGGCAAATGCGTTCCACTTTAAAAGAAATTGTCGAGCCGTCTTTGTCTTTGTTTGATAATTTTGGTTTTAAATATACAGGCATTATTGACGGACACGATGTTATTAAATTAGTTGAAGTATTACAACAACTTAAATATAAAAAATCACCGCAGTTGCTTCATATTCGCACCAAAAAGGGCAAGGGTTTTGCGTCTGCCGAAAGCAATCCCACGCAATATCATGCCGTCAATAAAGGTTTTGATAAGCCTGCGTCTAATATTCAGGCAGCCCCTAAACCCACTTACACGCAAGTTTTTTCGCAATGGTTGTGTGATATGGCGGTATCAGACAAACGCTTAATCGGCATTACGCCTGCAATGTGCGAGGGTTCGGGCTTGGTTGAATTTGCACGCCGTTATCCACAACGCTATTTTGATGTGGGCATTGCCGAGCAACACGCTGTAACCTTTGCCGCAGGCTTGGCGTGTGGCGGATTAAAACCCGTGGTTGCCATATATTCCACATTTTTACAGCGAGCGTATGACCAGTGGATACACGATGTTGCCTTGCAAAACTTACCTGTTTTATTAGCAATTGACCGAGCAGGCATAGTGGGTGCAGACGGAGCAACCCACGCAGGGGCGTATGATTTATCGTTTTTACGCTGTATTCCTAATACCATTATTGCCGCACCGTCCGATGAAAACGAATGTCGCTTATTGCTAACCACTTGTTTTTATTCAAACAAACCTGCGGCTGTGCGTTATCCGAGAGGTTGTGGGACTGGTGTAGAAATTTCAGGGAGCCTAAATACGGTTGAAATCGGCAAAGGCGTGGTGCGGCGGCAGGGTGAAAAAATCGCCATTTTTGCCTTTGGTTCAATGGTTGAAACAGCTTTAACCGCCGCCGAAAACATAAACGCCACAGTTGCCGATATGCGGTTTGTTAAACCGTTAGATATTGATTTAATTGAAGATTTAGCGGCAACCCACGACTATTTAATCACCATAGAAGAAAACAGCGAAAAAGGCGGAGCAGGGGGAGCGGTTTTGGAAGTTTTGTCTGATTTAAGAATAGTTAAGCCATTGTTAATATTAGGCATTCCAGACATTGTTACCGAGCACGGCGATGCTAAACTGATTTTACAAGATTTAGGCTTGGACGCTGACAGCGTGGTGAAAAGAATTAAAGCATTTGTGGGTGATTTTCAGGAAGCCTAAAACTAAAATAATTTCAATAAGATAACATTTATCATATAAAAAAATTTAAAATTTTTTTATATGATACAATTATCATATAAAAAAATTTTAAATTTTTTTATATGATACCCATTAACTATTTGAATTTATTATGTATCAAATCAACGAATTTCCAAGCCAAGGAGAGTTAGAAACCATTGCTATTTTGAAAAAAACAGCAATGGCTCATCGTGCGTTAGCGGAATTTAAAGGCATTTGCCACAGTATTCCTAATCAGTCTATATTGATTAGCACACTTGCTGTGCAGGAAGCCAAAGACGGCTCGGAAGTGGAAAATATTATCACCACGCACGATGAACTTTTTGGCAGTATTGTTTCGCCAGAAACCATGAGCATAGCCGCCAAAGAGGTGCAACATTATTTAGAAGCACTGATTAAAGGCTTTGATTTAGTTAAAGAAAATGGAATTTTAACTTGCAACCACATCATTACCATTCAGGAAGTTTTAGAACACAATAAGGCAGGATTTCGCCGACAAATCGGCACGGCTTTAATCAATGAACGCACAGGCGAAACCGTTTATACACCGCCACAAAATCACGATGAAATTGTTGCATTAATGGGGCAATTAGAGCGATTTATCAACAATTCAGATGACAATATTGACCCTTTAATTAAAATGGCGGTTATTCATCATCGCTTTGAGAGCATACATCCATTTTATGATGGCAATGGCAGAACGGGAAGAATTATCAATGTATTGTATTTGGTATTATCTCAATTATTAGATATTCCTGTATTATATTTAAGTCGTTATATTGTTAGAAATAAAGACAAATATTATCAATTATTACAAGAAGTCAGAAATACAAGCAATTGGGAAAACTGGATACTGTATATGTTAGACGGTATTGAACAAACTTCAAAAGATAGCACAAATACTGTTGAGTTGATAAAAAAATCAATGGCTAAATATAAATACATTATTCGCAATGAATTTCCAGCAATATATAGCCAAGATTTAATTAACCATTTATTCAAACACCCTTATACAAAAATTGAATTTATGGAAAAAGAATTAAATAAAACACGCCCAACAATTACTAAATATTTAGAATTATTAACCGAAAGAAAATTATTGAGAAAAATAAAAAAATGGAAAACAAATTATTATATTAATATTGAATTATTTGATATTTTAAGGAATGTGTAATCATAATTTTCAGGCAGCCTGAAAGCACTTCCCGTGCAGGGGTAGGCACTTTCCGTGCAGAGAATTCGTCATTACGAGCCGACAGTTAGCCGTTAGCGGTTTTACCGCTGACGGATATGTCGCCCAGAGCGAAGCGAAGGGTCTAACGAAGTTTAATAAGGCGTGGTAATCTTCTTGCTATGGAAAACGGACTTTTTAATTTTTAGGCAGGCTGAACCACAACTGTCATTGCGAGCCGTGATAAAATCACGGCGTGGCAATCTCCTTGTTATGGGGAACGAATTTTTAACTTTCAGGCAGCCTGAAAAGTTTTTTGAATAGGAGTAAAAATCATGGATAGCACAGTCTTTGAAAAAGTAAAATTTGAACAAGATTATATTTTCAGAAATCATAGAAATATTACTTCAAGACCTGATATTGCTTTAACCGAATTGGTTGCAAACGCTTGGGACGCAGGTGCATTAAATGTTGAAATAATATTACCAAAAAATGAAAATGAAAATGTTATCAGTATTACTGATGACGGTTGTGGTATGTCGGAAAAGGAATTTTCAGAAAGATGGATGACGCTTAATTATAATAGAGAAAATGCACAAGGAAAATATGCAGAATTTCCAGAAGATATTTTATTGAAAAATAAAAAAAGAATTGCTTATGGAAGAAATGGTGTTGGTCGTTACGGTATGTTTTGTTTTTCAAATAAATATACAGTTGAAACTTGGCAAAATGGAATAGGTTACATATATGAAATATGTATATCATCAGGTAATGAACCTTTCACAGCAGTTAATACAGACAAAATACAAAAACTAGGTCATGGAACAAAAATAAGTACTGTTGTAGATAAAAATAAAATTCAAAATATCGAAGAGATAAAAAATATTTTATCTGCACGATTTTCTTATGATCCAGAGTTTATATTGAAAATAAATAATGAAAAATTAGATTTATTTTCAAATAATGAGATTATTGCAGAAAAAACAATTACAACACAAGATAATATTCAGTTATATATTGCCGTAATTCATTCA
>JAFWRB010000079.1 GCA_017508845.1 Neisseriaceae bacterium
ACACACGCAACGCAACACCTAAATTGCGAAAATCGGGTACTGCAAATAAAGGGATTTCTTGTCGTATAATACGCATTTTTCAATTCCAAAATGTTCAGGCTGCCTGCAAACATAAATTATAGGATAAAAAACAATGTCTAATGATAGCAAAACTTGGTCGGCACGGTTTAGCGAACCTGTGTCCGAATTAGTGAAAACTTACACCGCGTCCATTCAATTCGACAAACGATTAAGCCTTGTGGATATTCAAGGCTCGCTCGCACACGCCCAAATGCTCACCGAATGTGGCGTGTTAAGTGAAGAAGATTTAGCCGATATTCGCCGTGGTATGGCAGAACTTATTGATTTAATTAACCAAAACCAAATCGACTGGTCAGTTGATTTAGAAGATGTGCATATGAATGTGGAACGCCTGCTCACCGCCAAAGTGGGGGACGCAGGGGCGAGATTGCACACAGGACGCAGTCGCAATGACCAAGTGGCAACCGATATTCGTTTGTGGCTACGAGGGGAAACCGACACCATTTTGCAACTAATTAAAGATTTTCAGGCAGCCTTGTTGAATTTAGCACTTGACCATACCGACACCATTATGCCTGGTTTTACGCATCTGCAAGTGGCTCAACCCGTGAGTTTTGCTCATCACTTAATGGCGTATGTGGAAATGTTTGGACGCGATGCCGAACGCTTTGCCGACTGTCGCCGCCGCATTAACCGCAGTCCTTTGGGTGCAGCGGCTTTGGCAGGCACAACTTACCCCATTAACCGCGAAAGAACGGCGGAATTGTTGGGCTTTGAAGAAGTGTGTCGCAATTCGTTAGACGCTGTGTCCGACCGTGATTTTGCGATTGAATTTTCTGCCGCCGCCAGTATTTTAATGATGCACTTTTCACGGCTTTCCGAAGAATTAGTGCTGTGGTCAAGCCAGCGATTTGCGTTTATCAAAATGTCCGACCGCTACTGCACAGGTTCATCGATTATGCCGCAGAAGAAAAATCCCGATGTTCCAGAGTTGGTGCGTGGCAAAACAGGCAGAGTTTATGGGCATTTAATCGCTCTTTTAACGCTGATGAAATCGCAACCTTTGGCGTATAACAAAGACAATCAGGAAGACAAAGAACCCTTGTTTGACACCGTCAATACAGTGATTGACACGCTACGCATTTACACCGATATGGTATCAGGCATTGTGCCGATTGTAGAAAATATGCGACAAGCCGCCCTACAAGGCTTTGCCACCGCAACTGACTTGGCGGACTACTTGGTGAAAAAAGGCATACCATTCCGTGAAAGTCATGGCATCGTTGCCGCCGCCGTTAAATACGCCGAAGAACAAAAATGTCGCTTGGAAGATTTACCGTTAGAAAAATTGCAATCTTTTTCACCATTGATTGAAGACGATATTTACAGCGTTTTAACATTAGAAGGCAGCCTGAAAGCCCGCAACCACACAGGCGGCACGGCACCTAATCAAGTGAAAAAACAAATTGAATTTTGGCAAAAACAGTTGCACGATAAAAACGCACAATGAACTGGCTATTATTCATCACAACCTACTGGCTGATTTCACTCATACCTGGCTTAAATATGACATTAGCATTAAGTTTGGGTATGAGTATCGGCTTAAAACGCGTGCAACCTATGCTACTTGGTGCCATATTCAGTTTAGGCATTGTTGGTTGGCTGTGTGCCGCATTAGCAGGCATTGTTTTATCCACTAACCCATTGATATTTCGTATTTTTACTTCCATTTGTGCCATTTATTTACTCTATATCGCCTACACCATGTGGCGAACCAGCACAAAAGCACGCGTCCAAAAACCCACACAAATAACGCGTAAGATGTTGTTTTGGCAAGGATTTATGTGTTCTCTCAGCAACCCCAAAGCATGGGCATTTTTCGTCTCATTCATTCCGCCGTTTTTAGACAAAAACAACCCTTTCGGCATACATTTATACATTCTATTAGTCATAATGATGACGATTGAATATCTTAATTTACTACTCTACGCCACAGGCGGAGCGGTATTAAGCAAAATACTCACACACCACGCTACCAAGTTAGAAAAAATCAGTGCCATAATGATTGCCCTATTAGCCACGCTGATGTTATTGGATAAGTTTTAACCTTTCAGGCAGCCTGAAATTTTTGCAAAACCTATTTTAAAGGCAAATGTTATAGGACGGGCTTTATAGCCAACCAACCGCCCGATAGGGAGGAATTTTCTTTAACATCAACAAATAATCAATACCTACAGCATTGTGGTGGGCTGACACGCCCACCCTACAATGAATGCTTTTTTGTTTCAGATTGAATTTTGCAAAGGTTTCAGGCAGCCTGAAAGCCTATTTCAACGGCACTCTTACCCAGCCACGCATTAGAACGCGTGCAGAACGGCTCATAGTAACGCTTTTGGCAACCCACTGTCCGTTTTCCATTGCTACGCTTGCCCCGACTGTGAGCGTGCCTGATGGGTGTCCGAAGCATACCGTTTCGCAAGGCTTGCCACAAGCACGGGCAACCAAAGTATCAGGCACGGCAGCGGCGGCACTGATTGCTACTGCCGCCGTACCCATCATCGCATGGTGCAATTTGCCCATAGACACGGCTCGCACTAATACATTGATTTCGCTTTTTAAAACCTGTTTTCCTGATGACGCAGTGTAATCGGCAGGCGGAGCCACAAAGGCAACTTTGGGCGTGTGCTGACGCTTCGCAATTTCGCTTAAATCTTGAATTAAGCCCATTTTCAACGCCCCTGCTGCTCGGATATTTTCTAATAATTTCAAATAATTAGGATTACTGTTTATATCGTCTTGCAATTCGCAACCCGAAAAACCAATATCGGCGGCATTCACAAACACCGTAGGAATGCCCGCACTAATCAGCGTGGCTTTCAGGCTGCCTATTTCAGGCACGACAATTTCGTCAATCGTATTGCCTGTGGGAAACAGCACGCCGTCAGACGGCGACACAAACGACAATTTCACTTCTGCCGCAGGAAAAGTAACGCCGTCCAAAACAAAATCGCCCACTTCTTTCACCTTGCCGTTTTCAATCGGCACTTGGGCGATAATGGTTTTGCCGATATTCGCCTGCCAAATTCTCACTTCTTGCACGCCATTGTCGATTTTTACTGCAATTAAGCCGCTTTCAATCGCAAAACTGCCCACAGCGGCTGATAAATTTCCACAATTACCACTCCAATCCACAAAGGGTTTATCAATCGCCACTTGCCCAAAAAGATAATCCACATCGTGATTTGCTTGCGTGCTTTTGCTGATAATGACCGCTTTACTGGTTGAAGACGAACCGCCGCCCATACCGTCAATTTGCTTCCCATAAGGGTCTGGACTGCCAATAAGACGCATCAGCAAGCGGTCGCGTGCTATTCCTGCTTCTTGTGCGGCTGGCGGCAAATCATCAAGCCGCAAAAACACGCCATTAGAAGTCCCCCCTCGCATAAAAAATGCAGGAATTTCAATATATTGAGAAGAAGTCATTTTCAGGCTGCCTAAAAGAATTGAAAACGCTATTGTATCGCATTATTAAACCTTTCAGGCTGCCTGAAAACTTAATCAATAGTCAGATTGATATTGTTTTTGTGATAGATTAGAATGTACATTTTTTCTTAACAAAGAATTACACGTATTGGCACTAA
>JAFWRB010000080.1 GCA_017508845.1 Neisseriaceae bacterium
ATTCCGAGTTAGCCCAAAAAGCCCAAAAAGGCGTTTTGGAGTTTCTGCTCATCAATCACCCTTTGGATTGTCCGATTTGCGACTGGGGTGGTGAATGTCAGTTACAAGACTTGGTGATGGGTTATGGTCAAGGGGCAGGGCGTTTTAGCGAAGAAAAACACACCGTGCCTGCCAAAAACATGGGGCCACTCATTTCTGCCGAAGAGATGAGCCGTTGTATTCATTGCACGCGTTGTGTGCGTTTTACCGAAGAAGTGGCAGGTTTCCAAGAAATCGCTATGGCAAACCGCAATGAAAACGCCGAAATTATGCCGTTTATCGGCAAAACCGTAACTTCGGAAATTTCAGGCAATGTGATTGACTTATGTCCTGTGGGTGCTTTAACTTCCAAGCCTTTCCGCTACAACGCTCGTTCTTGGGAATTGTCTCGCAGAAAAAGCATTTCAGCCCACGACGCATTAGGTTCTAATTTAATTGTGCAAACCAAAGACCGCACCGTTCGCCGTGTGATTCCTTTGGAAAATGAAGCGATTAACGAATGTTGGTTGTCCGACAAAGACCGTTTTGCGTATGAAGGTTTGAACCACGAAAACCGTCTGCAAAAACCCATGATTAAACAAGACAATCAATGGATTGAAGTGGATTGGGAAACCGCATTTAATTATGTGGTGAAAGGTTTGAATGGTGTTTCTAATGACCACGGCAAAAACGCCATCGGTATGTGGGTGAATCCTGCTTCAACCGTTGAAGAACTCTTCTTGGCGAAGAAAATTGCCGCTGATTTTGGCATTGCGTCTATTGATAGCCGTTTGCGTCAGCAAGATTATCGCTTGGACGACAATCGTCATCACGCATTTTGGTTGGGTCAAAAAATTGAAGAATTAGGTTCGTGCGATGCTATGTTGTTTGTTGGTGCGGATTTACGCACAGAACAACCTTTGCTGACCGCACGCATTCGCCGTGCCGCTCAAAATGGGGCAAAAGTCAGCACACTTTCTGCTCGCCGTGAAGAATTAAGAATGCCGACTTTTGTTCAGGTAGCACAACACCCAACACAGTGGGTTGAAGCCTTGCGTTCTATGTTAAAAGACACAGACGACAACAGCATTTCAGGCAGCCTGAAAAATGCCGAAAAAGCCGCTGTTGTTTTAGGTGCGGCGGCACAGCAACACCCACAATTTGCCGAAATCTATGCGGCGGCACAAGCATTAGCCCAAGAGTGCGGTGCGAAGTTTGGTATTCTGCCGCAAGCCGCAGGCAGTGTAGCGGCGGATATTTTAGCCATTCGTCCAGCCAAAGGCGGCAATTCTTTACAAGAAATGTTGGCAACGCCTAAAAAAGCCGTAGTTTTGGTGAATGTTGAACCGTTAGCGGATACCGTTAATGGCAATTTGGCGATGACGGCTTTGCAATCGGCTGAAACAGTGATTGCTTTAACCGCATATCAAACGCCGTCTTTGTTAGAAGCCGCTGATGTGCTGTTGCCGATTACGCCATTTACCGAAACTTCTGGTAGTTTCGTTAATATGGAAGGGCGTTTGCAAAGTTTCTACGGCGTGGTGCAACCTTTGGGTGAAGCCCGTCCGATGTGGAAAGTCTTGCGTGTGTTGGGCAATCGCTTGCATTTGGCAGGATTTGATTACAACGCATCAACCGAAGTTTTGAAAGCGGCAACGCCTGCCAGTGGTTTTGAACGCCATTTAGATAATTTGGTTTCCTTTAACAAAGAAGTTTCAGGCAGCCTGAAAGACGCAAATATCAATAATTTATGGCGTGTTGGCGGCGTTGGTTTGTATGATACCGACAACATTGTGCGTCATGCCAAATCCTTGCAACACACCGTTTGGGCAGCCGAACCCAAAGCCGTGATTAACAGCCGCACTGCCGAACGCTTGGGATTAGGTGTAGGCAACACCGTTGCTGCCAGTCAAGCAAATGGCGGGGACGCTGTTGTGGTAACCATCGACATTGATGACAATATGGCAGACGGCGTGGTTTATTTGCCCACACACGCATTGAATTACCGTTTAGGGGCAATGATGAATACAATCGAATTAAAGTGGGGTGAATAATGGACGCATGGTTTCAAAGTTTGCTCGGCAATGAAATAGGCATAGTCGTTTCGATTATCGTCAAAATCATTCTCATATTAGTGCCGATTATTTTGGTCGTTGTGCCGTATTTAACTTATTTTGAACGCAAAGTCATCGGCTATATGCAGTTGCGTGTTGGTCCAAATGTGAATGGTCCTTACGGCTTATTGCAACCTTATCTTGATGTGGTCAAATTGTTGGTGAAAGAAATCATCGTGCCGACCAAATCCAACAAAATGCTGTTAATGGTTGCTCCTGCAATGGTGTTGGCACCGTCTTTGGCAATTTGGGTAACCTTGCCGATGAGCCGTGAATGGGTGATGACCAACTTAAACGCAGGTTTGCTGTATGTTTTGGCTTTATCGTCTGTCGGCGTGTATGGCGTGATTTTGGCAGGTTGGGCTTCCAACTCCAAATACGCATTTTTGGGTGCGATGCGTTCATCGGCACAAATGATTTCGTATGAAATTGCGATGGGCTTTTGTTTGGTTGCCGCTGTAATGGTTTCAGGCAGCCTGAACTTCCAAGACATTGTGGCAGCACAAGCAGGCGGCAAAATGGGCGGTTCGGTTTTATCGTGGAACTGGTTGCCGTTATTGCCCTTGTTTATCGTCTATTTAGTCTGCGGTGTGGCAGAAACAAACCGTGCTCCATTCGATGTGGCAGAGGGCGAATCCGAAATTGTGGCAGGTTTCCACATTGAATATTCAGGTTTTGCGTTTGCCTTATTCTTCTTGGCAGAATACATCAATATGATTATCTTCTCTGCCTTGTTATCCTTATTATTCTTGGGCGGCTGGTTATCGCCATTCCCAGAATCGTGGGGCTTTATCGGCAAAGGCTCTGCCTTGTGGATGTTCCTAAAAATGGGTGCAATCTTATTCTTCTATTTATGGTTGCGTGCCACATTCCCGCGTTATCGCTACGACCAAATTATGCGATTAGGCTGGAAAGTGTTTATCCCTGTAACGCTGGTGTATCTCATCATCGTTATGGCATGGATGAAAACCCCTTGGAATATTTGGGTGTAAATGGTTTTCAGGCAGCCTGAAAGATAATCAAACATTTCAGGCAGCCTGCAAATAAAAAATAGGATTAAATAGTCTGCCAGAACTTATATATACATATTTTCAGGCAGCCTGAAATTAAAGAACACAGCAACTTTCGAGAACGCTATGAAACTTGCAAAAACCTTTTTACTATCAGAACTGCGACAAGGCTTGTCGATTACTTTTCGGCATTTCTTCTCGCGTAAGATTACCATTTACTATCCAGAAGAAAAAACGCCGCAATCTTTCCGTTTTCGTGGTTTGCATGCACAACGCCGTGATGAAAATGGCGAAGAAC
>JAFWRB010000010.1 GCA_017508845.1 Neisseriaceae bacterium
CCCACTTCGGCGTGTCGCCGCCATGTTAAATCCGCATTGGCATAATTTAAGGGCTGTAACGATTGTTCAGCCGTTTCCACTGCCCACACTGCATTTTGGCTGTGTGCGTCTTTGGTCATCACACGAAAATCGGCTAATTGGGCTTGGGCATTGAGTTCGATAACAATTTCATCACCCCCTGCCACTGGTAATTCATTCGGACACAAGGGAGAAAAGGTGCGTTGTGCATCAACATCAATCGCAATAATGGTCATTGTTTGTTCCTTTATATTAGGTTTCAGGCTGCCTGAAACAATCATATTATAAAAGAATACAATCAAAGATAGACAGAATTATATTCAACCGTTACAATCTAATGACTTATATTTTAATTTTTTCTAAAATAGACGAGATTGCCTTATGGAACAGCAAAACAACACATTTATCAAAGCCTTACTGAAACAAGATACGGAATATACGCCTGTGTGGCTCATGCGTCAGGCAGGGCGTTATTTGCCTGAATATCGAGAAGTGCGTCAAAACGCAGGCGGTTTTATGGATTTGTGCCGCAACACTGATTTTGCAACCGAAGTTACCTTGCAACCGATTGACCGCTTTAATTTAGACGCGGCAATTTTGTTTTCCGATATTCTCACTGTGCCAGACGCTATGGGCTTGGGGCTGTCGTTTGTAGCGGGCGAAGGTCCGAAGTTTGCTCACCCTGTGCAAGACGAAAAAGCCGTGCAACAGTTAGCCGTGCCTGATATGGAAAAATTGTCCTATGTGTTTAATGCGGTTGCGTCAATCAAGAATGCGTTGAATAATCGTGTACCGCTTATCGGCTTTTCAGGCAGCCCCTTTACTTTGGCGTGCTATATGATTGAAGGCGGCGGTTCGCGTGATTTTCGTTTAGTCAAAGAAATGCTGTATCGCCGTCCCGATTTATTGCACCGTGTGTTAGAAATCAATGCGAACGCGGTTACCGCCTATCTTAATCAACAAATTGCTGCAGGTGCCAATGCGGTGCAGATTTTCGATACTTGGGGCGGCATATTATCAGACGCGGCGTTTGGCGAATTTTCTTTACAATATATCACCCAAATCATCAACGGCTTAACCAAAACGGACGAAAACGGCAATCAAGTCCCTGTGATTGTGTTTGTTAAAGGCGGCGGCTTGTGGTTAGAACAAATGGCACAAAGCGGAGCCAACGCTTTGGGCTTGGACTGGACGGTGAATATCAAAGACGCACGCCGCCGCGTGGGCGATAAAGTGGCTCTGCAAGGCAATTTCGACCCATTTGCCCTGTTTGGCACACAAGAATCCATTGAAGCCGAAGTCAAACGCATTTTGGCAGATTACGGCAAGGGTAACGGACACATTTTCAACTTGGGACACGGCATTCATCAACTGACCGACCCTGAACGGGTGAAAGATTTGGTTGAAGCGGTACACACATTGTCGAGAGCGTATCATTAAGTGTGATAACCATGATAGACCTTGCACGCTTGGGATATGCCGAATGGCTGTCTTTCACATTCGACCACCCTGTTGTTAATTCATTTGAAGATGTGTGGCATTTCAAAGATGAAAATGAATACACTTGTTCAAATAGCAGTCTGTTGATTGACTATCTGACAACTCTTTTCAATGAGCCAATCGCTGCTTTGAAAAAGTATTCATTTTCACAAATTGAACAAGGATTTTGGTTTATACCAAGTTGCAATGGGTATCTTTGGTGCTGGCTGGATAAAAATGTTGCGTGCCACCGCAGGGTTGCATGTGTCAAGGCTGTGGATAACCTTTATTTGCAGTACTTCAATTCTACTCCACTCAGCACAGCAGCAGTTATGTGGTGGGATTCCGTGCTGTCGTACACCGTTTTGGGTGATGACACCTTTGTAGAAGACAATGATATATTTTTTGCCATTGTAAATGGAATAGCAAATTGCCTTCACAGTAAATCGCCTATTGCAAAGATGGCGGGTAAGGAAGGTGCATCGCGTTTGCTCGCAATCTTAAAAAAAATTGGCGATGAAAGAATGGCGTGCGTGATACAAAAATTGCAATGGAACAACTCTACCAATTAACCTGCACTGACCACTGCTCACTGTATTCATCAATTTATCCAAGACAAAACCCATATAAAACGGTTATAATTAGCCTCTTTATGACTAATGAAATAAGGAGCAACACATGTTTCCCGAATATCGCGATTTAATCAGCCGTTTGAAAAACGAAGACGCTCATTTCGCTCGACTGTTTGAAGAACACAACGCATTGGACCACGAAATTATCCGCTTGGAAAGCGACCCTGTAACCGCAGGCTTGGATAAAATTGACGCTTTAAAAAGCCAAAAATTGCGTCTAAAAGACCAAATGTACGATATTTTGCGTGCCGCAGATAAAAAATAATCTTTAACTTGCCGCCGTATTTTACGGCGGTTATTTTTCAGGCAGCCTTCAAATGAATAATAGTAATAAAAACACCGCCACTCTGCTCATTTCCGCCCCAGACCGCAAAGGTTTGGTTGCGGTGATTGCCAATTTTCTTTTGCAACACAATGCCAATATTCTGCACGCCGACCAGCACCAAGACGGACAAGCAGATTTGTTCTTAATGCGTGTGGAATGGGATTTGAACGACTTTGCAACCACTGAAAACGACTTTCAGGCAGCATTTTCACCCCTTGCGTCAGAATACAATATGTCGTGGAAACTTTCGTTTTCGCAACAAAAACCGCAAATGGCGATTATGGTGTCGCAATACGAACACTGCTTGGCAGACTTATTGCACCGCTATCGCATTGGCGAATTAGCGTGCGATATTCCGCTGATTGTGGGCAATCACGAAAACTGCCGTGCATTAGCAGAATTTAACGGCATACCGTTTTATCATATCCCGATGATAAAAGAGAAAAAAGCCGAAATTGAAGAGAAGCAACTTGCTTTATTTGCCGAACACAAAATTGATTTCATTGTGATGGCACGATATATGCAGATTTTATCCAGCGATTTTATTGATAAATATCCGAATAAAATCATCAACATACACCATAGTTTCTTACCTGCATTTGACGGAGCCAAACCCTATCATCGAGCCCACACACGCGGCGTAAAATTGATTGGTGCAACTGCCCACTACGCCACTTCGGACTTGGACGAAGGTCCAATTATCGAACAAGAAGTTGCCCGCATTTCACACCGCGACAGCGTTGAAGACTTAATCAAAAAAGGACGCGATTTAGAAAAAATCGTTTTATCCCGTGCCGTGCGTTGGCATTTGGACAGCCGCGTTCTGTCGTATCATAATCGCACTGTGGTGTTTGATTAAATAAAATAAAGGGTTTCAGGCAGCCTGAAACTCCTTTGTTTCTTGATTTTGCGGTATGATTACTCCTTTCATCAATTCAAAATCTCGCTTGCTATGAACGCCATTAACACCGCTTGTCAATATTCTCTTTTTTTACAAAGACTTATCAATAATTCTTTATTGGATAGCCAGCAATTAGAAATAGACGCACAAAGGGCGATTGACGCGAATGATTTGCACCATTTTGCGGATTGGCAGTCTATATTAAATAATTTAGACGGCGATGAAATGGCTCGCAGTTTGCGTTTGTTGCGGCGGCAAATTGTGGCAAGGATTGCGGTGCGTGATTTATCGCAACAAGCGGATTTACAAGAAGTGGTGCAGTCGATGACGCTGTTTGCGGATTTTGCGGTGAATATGGCTGCCGATTTTGCTCACGCTTATTATGTGAAGTTTTATGGCGAGCCGATTGGGGCGGCAAGTGGTGAGCCGCAACGCCTGTGTGTGATTGCGATGGGCAAAATGGGCGGCGGTGAATTGAATGTGTCGTCCGATATTGATTTGATTTTTACTTATCCTGAAAACGGCGAAACAAATGGCAAGAAAAATCGCACCAATCAGGAATTTTTTGTCAAAGTGGGGCAGAAAATCATCGCTCTTTTGAATGATATTACAGCAGACGGTCAGGTGTTTCGTGTGGATATGCGACTGCGTCCTGACGGCGATTCGGGGGCTTTGGTCATCAACGAAACGGCTTTGGAGCAGTATCTCATCACACAGGGGCGTGAGTGGGAACGCTATGCTTGGACAAAAGCCCGTGTGATTTCTCCTTTTTCTAATAATATTAAAGACTTGGTTCGTCCTTTTGTGTATCGGCGTTATTTGGATTTTAATGCCTATGACGCTATGCGGCATTTGCACGGTCAAATTCGTGCAGAAGTTGCCAAAAAGGGTATGGAAAACAATATTAAATTGGGAGCAGGCGGCATTCGTGAAGTGGAGTTTATCGCCCAGATTTTCCAGATGATTCGGGGCGGGCGAATGAAATCCTTGCAGTTAAAAGGTACGCAAGAAACGCTTAAAGAATTGGCACGCTTGGAATTGCTGCCTGAAAACACCGCTAACGACTTGCTTGACGCTTATCGTTTTTTACGCAATACCGAACACCGTTTGCAATACTGGGACGACAATCAAACGCAAACGCTGCCTGAAAAAGAAGAACAGCAAGCCCTATTGGCACAAAGTATGGGTTTTAATTGTTATGAAACCTTTTCAGGCTGCCTGAAACAACACAGAGAAACCGTGCGACACATTTTCGACACCATTTTGGGCGAACCTGAACAAGCAAATGACGCGTCTTTTTCCATAGATAATAGTTCGCAAACCTTGAAAAAACAAGGATTTAGTGAAGAAGTTGCTTCACGCTTGCAACATTTATATACCAGCAAAAAATATTTAAGCCTGCCTGCAAATGACGCTCGCCGCTTTGATATTATTCTGCCGCAGGCGATTGCCGCGTGTAGCAAATTCGATAAAAAATCAGATACTATATTGAAATTATTAGATTTTTTAGAAAGCATTTTGCGGCGTTCGTCCTACCTTGCCTTAATGCACGAATATCCAGACGCTTTGGCAAAAGTGGCTGAAATTATGAGCAAAAGTTCGTGGATTAGTGGCTATTTAATGCGGCACCCGATTTTGCTTGATGAATTATTAGACACGCAACTGATGAGCAAAAATCCGCCTGACGAAGAAAATCTATCCGTAGAACTAACCAAAACCGATAACATTGAAGACGAAATGGACACCCTGCGACATTTTCAGCACGCTCATTCCTTTCGGCTATCGGTGCAGGATTTGGCAGGTTTATGGACGATTGAAGCCATTTCAGACGAACTCTCGCTTTTAGCCGATTGCGTTTTGCGGCAAGCCGTTAATCGAGCGTGGCATTATTTGCCGAAAAAACATAGCGATACACCCCATTTTGCGGTGATTGCCTACGGTAAATTGGGCGGCAAAGAATTGGGCTATGCGTCCGATTTGGACTTGGTTTATTTGTATGACGACAAAGACCCTGCCGCTGCTGAAACTTATACACGGCTCGCTAATCGCTTAACTTCGTGGCTAACCAACACCACTACCGCAGGCGGCTTATACAATATCGACCTACGCCTGCGACCAAACGGCGATTCGGGCTTTGCTGCCACGAGTTTGGAAGCCTTTTTGAAATATCAACAACAATCCGCTTGGATTTGGGAACACCAAGCATTAAGCCGAGCCCGATTTGTGTGCGGAGATAAAAAAATAGGCGAACAATTTGAAGCAATTCGCCGCCAAATCTTAATGCAAAATCGCAATAAAGATGAATTAAAACAAGCCATTATCAATATGCGTGAAAAAATGTATCCCACGCACCCTCCTGTGGATAACGACATTAAATACGCACACGGCGGTGTGGTTGATGTGGAATTTATCGTGCAGTATTTGGTGTTACAATATTCAGGGCAATATCCTGATTTAACAGGCAATTTAGGCAATATCGCCCTGTTGCGAATGGCGGCGGAACACGGCTTAATTGACGGCGAATTATCCCAAAAAGCCCAAAACGCCTACCGCGAATACCGCCGCATAC
>JAFWRB010000081.1 GCA_017508845.1 Neisseriaceae bacterium
TTAATTTAAATATATTTTCTTTCATTATTTAAATCCTTTTTTCAAGCAAGCAAGCGTAAGCCAAGAAATTCATTTCCCAAGCTGTTTAACTCAATTTTCAGGCTGCCTGAAAACCAAATTGCATTAAACGCTTGAGGTTTCAAAGTTGCCCCCACCCTACGCCCTGCTTATTCAACAACCGTAGGCCAATTTGTGTCATCAACTGTTGGATAACGCAGTTTCAGGGAGCGTAAATGGGCGATGAGAATTTTCATAATAATAATATTGCGAGACGATTTAGAATCGGACGGCACGCAATACCATGGGGCGTAGCCTGTGGTAGTGGCTCGGATAACTGCTTGATATTGTTCTTGAAAATTATCCCACAATTTACGGTCTTCCAAATCGGAGAGATTAAATTTCCAATGTTTTTCTTTATTATCCAAACGGCGTTGAATGCGTAATCTTTGTTCTTCTTTGGAAATATGCAAAAACAGTTTTAAAACCGTAATGTGATTTTCAGCCAGCATGCGTTCAAAATCGTTGATTTGTCGCAAGCGGCGAGTGGTTTCCGCGTCATCAATCCAATGGCGAACGCGGGTGATTAACACATCTTCATAATGACTGCGGTTAAATATCACCATTTCGCCGCGTTTAGGCATTTCCTTGTGAATACGCCACAAGTAATTGTGAGCGGCTTCGTCAGGCGTGGGCGATTTGAACGCACAAACGCGTGGCGATATATTGATATTGCGAAAAATCCGCCTAACCGTGCCGTCTTTGCCTGACGCGTCCATACCTTGCAAAATCACTACCATACCGTGCCGACTGTCGGCTTGAAACACATCAAGCAAAGAACCCAATTCGGGCGAATGATTGTCTATCCACGCTTCTCGCTCGTCCCGAGTTTCGGGAATGCCTTTTTTAATCAGCGTATCAGCGGCACGAATATCAAACGAAGCGTCTGTTAAATAACGGCGAATTTCTTTAACTTTCATAGACTTATCCTTTCGTAGTGTAGCAAATTTCAGACTGCCTGAAAATGGTTTAACTATATCAGGATTTTTTAAAAATAAAAATGTTTTGTATCAAAGGATTTTCAGGCAGCCTAAAAGACAAAATTTACAACATTAAGCGAAAATTAAAAAAATTTGCTTGTTATTTATCAATATGATTTGCTACACTAATCAACAGTTTCAGGTAGCCTGAAACTTTAATTTTCGGTTTTGATTTTTATGTGATAAAAATCAAGTTTTTTAATATTTTCAATAAATTAGGATTGACAAAATGCGTCAAACACGGTATAATTATGTGCAAACAGCAAACAGCAAACAGCAAACAAGCATAACTGCTTAACTTTTTTATCTTTTTCATCTTTCAGGCTGCCTGAAACAGCGTTCGGCGTAAGCCAAAGGTTTGTTCAAAAACTTCTTCCTTTAACCCTTTCTATTTCATTATTATCACTCACTGCCTGTGGCACGATGACAGGTATTCCTGCACATGGTGGCGGCAAACGCTTTGCGGTGGAGCAAGAGTTAATTTCTGCGTCTTCTCGTGCGGCGGTGAAGAATATTGATTTATCTGCACTGCAAGGCAAAAAGGTTGCCGTGTTTGTATCAATGATTGGCGATCAGGGTTCAGGCATAATGACAGGCGGTCGCTATTCGATTGACGCTCTTATTCGTGGCGAATATCAAAATTTGCCTAAATCCATTACCAACTACACCTATCCCACTTACGAAACCAACGCACTCACCGATACAGACGGCTTAAAAGGCACGACTAACTCAACTTCGGTACTCAATGCCCCAAGTTTAACCGTTAATCGCAACGAAGGACAAAATACGCGGGCAGGTTTTGGGATTAACGCAAATGGTTTGGGCGATTATAAAAACGAAACGCTGATACAAAATCCACAAGACGGTGCATTTTTCTCTCGCTTAATTCAAACGGTATTGTTCTTAAAAGGCATTCAAATTGTGCCAAGTGAATATGCTGATGTGGATTTATTTGTGAATGTTGATGTTTTTGGCACTATTCGCAGTCGCACTGAATATCATTTGTATAACACCGAACAACTTAAATCACAAACCAAGATTGAATATTTTGCGATTGATAAACAATCTCGCCAAGTAATTGTTAAACCCACAGTTTCTGCCTTTGAAAGTCAATATCAAGAAAAATACATTCTTTGGACTGGACCTTTCAAAACCGTCAAAACCGTTAAAACTGCTGACCCTTTACTGGTTGATTTTTCGGATATTACAAACAATAACAACTCCCCTGCACGGAAAGTGCTTTCAGGCAGCCTGAATAATGAGTTTTCTCATCAAGAAAACCAAACAGGCGAAATGCCGTCTGACGAAGTTATTCGTAACCGCAGAAGATAAGGGGAACTGGAAATGAAAAAAAATAGCATTATTCGGTATTTTGGCTTTGTCGTTAAATTGTGTTTGGGCAAGTGATTTAACCAATGCAAAGAATTACTATCCAGGTGGTAAATACAGCATAGGTAGCCGTTATGCTCGTAGTAATCCCACGATTGAAAAAGTAAAAAATAACATACGCTTAACAAGTGTTACCACTTATCAAAACGGTCCGATACAGTTAGAGATTAAACAATATGGCGGAGATTTGTATTATGAACGGCGTTTTGAAAATCACCCCCTATCGGTACATGGTTCTTGGGGGCGTGCTGCTTCAAAAACGGTGAATACTTTTAAGGGCAATATTATCAATGGTCGTTTAGGCGTTACCAATGCGACCATTAACGGCTCGGAATTTCACCCCGAACATGCTTATGACGCAAAAGACGGGGGCGACCACCCTTATGATATTTATAACTATAATGTCAATGGAACGGTTACCATTACCACAATTCGTGAAGTGGATAAGCCCAAACCCCTGCCGACACCCCCGAATAGTTCTGAAAAAAACAATCAAAACAATGAGAAAAGTGATAACAAAACCGAAAAAACAGATAATCAGGAAAGGGATATAAGCGAAAAATTATACGGACAAGATGACAGCAGTAGCAAAGGCGAGTATGATTTGTCGCAATCGCCTAACTCGGAAAATTGGAAAGATTTAGACAATCCGCCCGACCTTTTGGCAGGAAATAATTACGACCCGAATGACCCAAGTAATTTGTTGGCGTGCAATTTATCTAATTGCACTAGAACCGCAAATGGAACGCTTGAAAGAAGTGTTGCTGATGAAGTGAAAGATTTGGGGTGGAAAAAGGCACAAGATACGGCGAAAAATTTAGGGAAAAA
>JAFWRB010000082.1 GCA_017508845.1 Neisseriaceae bacterium
AAAAATGCTTTCAGGCAGCCTGAATTTAATCCTGCGTGTCATTGCGAGATTTGAACTTTCGTTCAAATCGTGGCAATCCAGTTTTGCCGTTAGGCAAAACAAACGCCGCAGGCGTTTTTAACGACAATGCAAAAATGCTTTCAGGCAGCCTGAATTTAATCCTGCGTGTCATTGCGAGATTTGAACTTTCGTTCAAATCGTGGCAATCCAGTTTTGCCGTTAGGCAAAACAAACGCCGCAAGGCGTTTTTAACGACAATGCAAAAATGCTTTCAGGCAGCCTGAAAAAACTTCCATTAACCTTTTTATTGAGAAAGCGAGAAACTGAAAATGCAACAGAAAAAAATCCTTTACTGGCTAAAAGAACTTTTATTTTGGAACCATTCTGACATAATGAAAAAAAGAATATTAAAAGATATTGAGAAACAACGGGGTAACAAACATCAAGAATTTGGCTGGTTTATAGCATTGTTAGATGAAAATGATTTTTCAAATGGATTGATTGAAAAGTTAAAATACTTTTACAGTAAAAACTATAACAATAGATTGATATTTATTGTAAATACAAATAAAAAAGAATTAACAATTAAAAATCTACACCCAAGAAATCAATTTGGTAGCAATGTAACAATAACGCTACCGTTGCATAGCGGTGTTTATCTACCAGAAATTCCTGTGCCAGATACAGAATATGAAAAATATAAAGAAATGCAACAAAATTTACAACAAGCCATTGAATTAGAAACAGGTTTAAAATTTGATACACAGCAATTTTTATTGCAATATAAGGAAAAATTAGGAATTTAATAGCCTTTCAGGTAGCCTGAATTGCTTTTTGCATTGTCGTTATATTTGATAGGCTACCCAAAAAAATCCTGTCAGATTTTTTTGGAGATTGCTTTGACTTAACTGCGTTAAGTCTCGCAATGACGCGTTAAGTTTCAGGCAGCCTGAAAAATAGAAAGTGAAACAAAATGAGCAGTACACCTATTTACATTTTACTCACCCTTGCCATTATTTTGGCAAATGCCCCATTTTTTCTGCCACGATTGTTTGGCATGATTAAAATTAACAAAAAACACTTTGGATTCATTCTGTTAGAATGGCTTGTGGCATATTTGGTTGTGGGCATTGTGGCGTATTTTTTAGAAAAAAATATCACCACGCCGCATAAACAAGGCTGGACATTTTACGCCGTAACACTCGCCCTATTTGCCACAGCCGCCTTTCCTGGTTTTGTTTATAAATATTTTTGGCGAAAGAAAAATTAGTCGTGCCACTTCCAAACAATACCGCGTTGTCTTGTCTCGCCGTATTCGTTATACTGTCTTCGACTTCGCCGCCTTGCCTTGAATTGAAACGACTAATATGATTAAACAACGCCAAAAATATCTATTAGGCATTATTGCCTGCACAGTGGGTTTTATTTTAATTGTCTTAATGGCAAGTCTATTGTTTTTCAAAGGTTTTCAACGAGCCGCCTTTGTGTGCGTTCTGCCTGCTTTATTGATGATATTGGGGCAAGTTTTTTGTATATTAAAAATGGCGAAAAGATAATGAGCAATGAGCAATTAAATTTTATGTCCTGCCTTACGGCAGGACGATTATTTTTAGATAAGTTTCAGGCAGCCTGAAAGGTTTATCGAAGCGTTATCAAAATATATTTGTTTTGTCTGATAAGGCAAAACGAAATAATTGCTCATTGCTTATTATTTTCGCATTTTATATCCGCTTTTTAATAGGGCTAACATTAAAATGGATAGCACAATTAAAAAGAATAATACCACGCAGGCGGAGAAATAGGGGGATATATCGGATTGTCCGAAAAAGCCAAAACGAAAACCGTCTATCATATAAAAAAGTGGATTAAATCGGCTTAAAGTTTGCCAAAATGGCGGTAAGCCGTTAATGGAATAAAATACGCCTGATAAAAAGGTTAAAGGCATAATTAAAAAGTTTTGGAACATCGCTAATTGGTCAAATTTTTCGGCAACCACGCCTGCTAATAATCCGAATATACCCATAACCGCACAAGCGGATAGGGCAAAAAAGAGTATCCATAATATATTTTGGGGCATGGGTAAGCCGAAAAAGGCAGTTACCAAAATAACGCCTAAACCCACAAGCAAACCGCGTAATATTGCTGCTCCGACATAGGCTGCAAAAAATTCAATATAGGAAATTGGTGTTAATTGTATAAAAATTAAATTGCCTGTAATTCGCGATTGAATTAAACTACTGGAAGTATTGGCAAAGGAATTATTTAACATAGACATCATTGCCAAACCTGGAATTAAAATAGCGGTATAAGAAACGCCAGGCATTATGTCTTCTCGACCTTTCATTACATAAGAAAAAATCAGTTGATACAATAATGCACTGATAACGGGTGCGGAAATGGTTTGCAGAGAAACTTTCCAAAATCTTAATACTTCTTTTTTGAAGAGTGTGTAAAAAGCGGTGTAGTTCATTTTTAATTTTCTTTCTCTTCATTCATTAAACGCACAAATACGCTTTCTAAATCGGTTTCTAATATTTGCATATTTTCAATTTTTATCTGTTCTTCATTAAATAAATTCAGTGCGTTTGTTAATTGATTGTAGTCATCAAATTTTAATATAAATTCGCCATTTTTTTGATTGATTGTATGCGATTTTATTTTTTCAGGCAGCCTAAACACTTTAAAAGAAACGGTAATGCCGTTATCGTCATGCAATAATTTTTCGGTATCGTCCAACGCCACTAATTTGCCGTTTTTCATCATCGCAATGCGGCTGCATAAGGTTTGGGCTTCTTCTAAATAGTGCGTGGTTAAAATAACGGTGTGTCCGTCTTGATTTAAGCGGCGGATAAACGCCCACAGGTTTTGCCGTAGTTCAACATCAACGCCAGCAGTGGGCTCGTCCAAAACAATCACAGGCGGTTTATGAACCAATGCCAACGCAACCATTAAGCGGCGTTTCATACCGCCTGAAAGGTTGCGGCTATTGACTTTGGCTTTATCGGTTAAGCCTAAATGGTGCAGAATTTCGTCTATCCAGTCGTCATTTTTGGCAATGCCAAAATAGCCTGATTGAAACTTCAAGGCTTCTCGCACGGTGAAAAAGGGGTCAAACACAAGTTCTTGCGGCACAACGCCCAAGTTTCTGCGGACATCAAACGGCGATTTTTTAACATCAAAGCCGCACACGGAAATTTCGCCTTGTGTCAGTTCTACCAAGCCTGCCATAGCGGAAATCAGCGTGGTTTTGCCTGCTCCGTTGTGTCCTAACAGGGCAAAAAATTCGCCCTGTTTCACTTCAAAGGAAACATTGTCTAATGCTTTGAATCCATTAGCATAAATTTTAACCGCTTGGCGAATGGATACGGCTGTGTCGGTCATTTAGGGGTTCTCCACTTGGGAAATGGTTTTTGTTTTATATAAAAACCATCTATTTTAACAAACTTTTTCAGGCTGCCTGAAACAAAAAATCCCACTCAAATGAATGGGATTTTTTATTAAATAAACAACAAATTATTGTTTATTTGCACCGAATACTCCTTGTAAGTTTTGGCTTTTATCGTTAAACGCACCTGCCAAGTTTTGTGCTTTGGGTCCGTAGAATTTACCTTCGGCAGTGCCTG
>JAFWRB010000083.1 GCA_017508845.1 Neisseriaceae bacterium
AATCACCTTTCAGGCAGCCTGAAAAACATTTTGCATTGCCATTCTCCTTGCGTGCGGAGATTACTACGCCTTAACTTCGTTAAGGCTCGTAATGACAGTATCTTTTTTTGTATAGCGTTTCTTTCACTGCACGGGAAGTGCTCACCCCTGCACGGGAAGTGCTTTCAGGCAGCCTGAAAAAGCAATTTTAACGCCTGCCATTATACAATACTTCTGCCCAAAAATATAACATAGTAATGTAACTATTTTTTCGATTTATGTGTTTTTTTTTTTTATTATTTCAATAGGTTGTGATATATTTTTCATTTTATTTCATTTTCTTGAATTATCACTCATTGTTGCGTTTTTTGTCTTTTTACCTGTTTTATTCCAAACAAATGAGTAATCCATAGCCCACGCATTTTAATTACCTTTCAGGCTGCCTGAATATTTTTCAATTTAATGGGCGATAATTGATACAATAAACCACTTTCAGGCAGCCCAATTCAACAAGGAGTAAATATGAAAAAACGTATTCAGCACATTCATTTTGTGGGTATTGGCGGCACAGGTATGTGTGGCATTGCCGAAGTGTTGCATAATTTGGGCTACATCGTGTCTGGTTCGGATATGGCGGACAATGCCGCAACTGCCCATTTAGATGAAATTGGTGTCAAAATTTTCAAAGGACATTGTGCAGAAAATATCGACAACGCCCAAGTGGTTGTTGTTTCCACAGCGGTTAAAAACGATAATCCCGAAGTGGCGGCGGCTTATGCCAATCATATTCCCGTGATTCCGCGTGCGATGATGTTAGCCGAGTTAATGCGGTTTCGCGAAGGCATTGCCATTGCAGGCACGCACGGCAAAACCACGACAACCAGTTTAACCGCATCTATTTTAGCCGCAGGCGGACTTGACCCAACTTTCGTGATTGGCGGACGCTTAAACGCCGCAGGTTCTAATGCACGCTTGGGCCACGGCGAATATATTGTGGCAGAAGCCGATGAGTCGGACGCGTCCTTTCTGCACTTATCGCCCTTATTTACGGCGGTTACCAATATTGACGAAGACCATATGGACACTTACGACCACGATGTTGCCAAGTTGCACCACGCTTTTGTGGATTTTATTCATCGTATGCCGTTTTATGGCAAGGCGTTTTTGTGTATTGAAAGTCCGCATATTCGCACCATTTTGCCGCAAATTAAAAAACCGTTTGCTACATACGGCTTTGATAATCAAGCCGATATTTACGCTACCAATGTGGTTGCTTTGGGCAGTCAAATGTCTTTTATGGTGCATTGCAATCATCAAAAAATTCAGCCTTTTACCGTGTTGCTCAATTTACCAGGCGAGCATAATGTGTTAAACGCATTGGCGGCGATTGGCATTGCTTTGGAGTGTGGTGTCGGCGTTTCTGCGATTAGTCATGGTTTGAAACATTTTCAAGGGGTAGGGCGGCGATTTACCGATTGCGGTGAAATTGGCTTACCTGAAAGTAAGGGCAAGGCTTTATTGATAGACGACTACGGTCATCACCCCACAGAAATGCGTGCCACGATTGCCGCCGCAAGGGGAGCGTATCCAGACCGCCGCTTGGTTTTGGTTTTTCAGCCGCATCGTTTTACACGCACACGCGATTTATTTGATGACTTTGTGAAAGTATTAAGCACGGTTGATTTGCTTGTTTTAGCCGATGTGTATCCTGCTGGCGAAACCCCAATCGCCGCCGCCGACAGCCGCAGTTTGGCTCACGCCATTCGTGTATTAGGCAAAACCGAACCTATTTACGCAGGACAAGTCGCCGAAGTGCCTGCCGTTTTAATGAATGTGTTAAAAGACGGTGATGTGGTGCTGAATATGGGAGCAGGCAATATCAATAAAGTGCCAGAGTTGTTAAAGCAGTTATCAGTGAGTGGTGAGCAGTGATTTAGTCAAGTCTGTCAGGCTTGACAGATATATTTAGGATAACGCTTCGATTTTGCTTTCAGGCAGCCCGAAACGCAGTGGGGCGAACAAAGTGAAGTTAAAAAATAATCGAAGCGTTATCTTAATCATAATCCGTTTTGCCGAAAGGCAAAACGGAATAACTGCTCACTTCTAATTGCTCACTGCATTTCGCCATTTGCCAATTTTTCCGTCCATTTAATCAATTTCGGCAAACTGCATTTGTGTAAATCGTAGTTTTGGCGAATGTATTTGCGGGCGTTTAAGCCTAACTGCTCTCGTGTGCTTTGGCTTTTTAAGATAAACGCCGTGCGGTCTGCCAAAGTTTGATAGTCGAAGAAATCAACCAAAACGCCGTTTTCGCCGTTTTCAATCATATCACGCACGGGAGCAATGTCGGCAGCCACAATCGCACAGCCACAACTCATCGCTTCTAACAGCGATGAACTCACAACCAATGGATAACTTAAATAAATATGCACGGACGACAATTGCAAAAAGTGAATATATTGTTTTAAGGGCAGGGTGCCGACAAAATGCACGCGAGCGGCTTGTTCTGGTGTGAGTTTATCGGCGATTTCCGACCAGAAAATCAGCCGCCAATTTGCCCCCACACCAGGCGGCATACTGTATCGCAGCGTGTCCGCTCCGCCGATTAACACTTGGGCATTTGGGCGGAGTGTTAAA
>JAFWRB010000084.1 GCA_017508845.1 Neisseriaceae bacterium
ATAATACCTTTCAAAGCTTCATCTTTTGAAAGACCTTTTTGCGTCCAATATTCAAGAGCACACGCACTTATATAGCCTTTTTTTGCCATACAGTATGGCATTGTGCTTGAAAATTTAGTTTCATAGCCCCTTGATTTGCAATCATCTAATTCTGCCTGTGCTTTTTTTAGCGTAATATTGCTACCCATAGCGTATATTTGTCGGTCGCTACAAGGTGAACCGCCCCACGCATAATTACAATTGTGGGCATAATCTCCATAACGACATGTTGAAGAAGTACAAGCAGACAAAAGACACACTAACCCCATTAGGAATAATGTTTTATTCATCATTACTCCTTTTATTTTTTGGGCGGTTCTGGAACATTTAATGTTCCGTAGTTTTCATAAACAGATTTTCTAATACCGTCATAATTGATACGATCTGCCGTTCCTGCTTGTGGTCTGTTCGCTCCACGCAAGCCAACTCTAACTGCTTCATCTGTTCCTACACCTTGGGTATTATGAACAGAAGTTTCCTGACTTAAATTAGCAAAGTTTTTAATTGTCATAAAGTATCTTCTTGGGATTGTTTTCGCATTCAGGATCCTTGTCGTAATACATTCCACAATAACTTTTACTATCAGAGTAGCCCCACTTATAGCCTTTTTTTTCAAAGCACTTATATGTGGATTGGGCTATATGATTTCTATCTTTACCGTTAGGGTCATATTCGCATTCATCAAAAATACGACACCCAACAGTAGCAGTCTCCTTTTTGTTATTGTCAAGTCTAAAAAAATGCTCGCAATAATTTACTTCTTTAACAGGTGTAGCCATTGCAATAAAGGCTAAACCATATGTACAGCCTGATAACAGAGAAGAAATCAGAACTAAAATAAATAAATTATTTTTCATCTTTTTTCTCCTGCAATTTTTTACGCATATAACTCGCACTGCCTGAAACGCCGTAACCCACTGTGATGCTCCCTGAAACATTCACTCAATCAACAAATAACGATATTCCTTAAATCTTTCCCTTTTAAGATCGTTTTCAAAAACTTCGATAGACCATTTTAAGCAGTCTTCTCTTGAAAGTCCTTTTTTGGAACAAGTTTCAAGAGTAAGCATATTTTGGTATCCTTTTTTATTCATGCAATATTCTCTTGTGCCTGAAATCTTACCGAAATACCCCCTTGATTTACATTCTTCTAATTCTGCTTGTGCCTTATAATGAGTAATATTACTACCTATGACATACCTTTGAACTTCGTTCCATTGTGTCCCCCCCCATTTAGGGGCACAAGTGCGAATATATGGCGTTCCATAACGGCATTCAGAAAAGCCACAAGCAGACAAAAGACACACTAACCCCATTAGGAATAATGTTTTATTCATCATTACTCCTTTTATTTTTTGGGCGGTTCTGGAACATTTAATGTTCCATAGTTTTCATAAACAGATTTTCTAATGCCGTCATAATTGATACGGTCTGCCGTTCCTGCTTGTGGTCTGTTCGCTCCACGCAAACCAAGCCTAACCGCTTCATCTGTTCCTACACCTTGTGTATTATGCACAGAAGTCGCTTGACTTAAATTAGCAAAGTTTTTAAGTTTGCTATCTCCTGCACCTGGTGCTGGTCTGTTGTATGTCGGTTTATTATGACCCATATACCAACAACTGCTTACACAATCACTGGCATTAGATTCATACTGCAAAGATTTATGATATTCACCGTCTTTTCTACCTTGTAAAAAGGCTAAATCTTTGTCCATATCTAACACATTAGCCGCACCTTCAATAATGGTAATTTTCAAGTTCGGATATTTACCGTAATTGTCAGGGTTTTGTGCTAACGCATGCACAGCAGCATTCAACACTTGCGAGCCGTTACTATGAGCGTCTAATTGCAAGCCGTCTTTACCGTATTTCTCAATTTGAGTAATAATCTGTTTTGAACCATTGCTTAAACCAAGTGTGCTATTGTTTAACAACTTGTCGTAAATTGCACCAAAAACTTCATGCACAACAGGTAATACAGGTTCTTCTGCACCAAAAGGTTTCCAACCCTCAACTTGCGGTTCGTGCATTGCATATTGCGTTACATCTTTATGCCATTCCAAATCTGTTCCGTTTTGTTCAGCATATTTTTTGAATGTGCCTTCTTCATCGCCATATTCTCCGTTTAATATCCCGTTGATATGAATATGAACAAAGCCATCTTTATCTTTGGCAAGTTTTGAATCACCGTCAATTTCTACGGTTTTCGGTAATACAGAATCGTCTTTTTCTCTGGCAATACTGCCGTTTTCATCACGAAGCAATTCAAAATATTGCCTATTTTTTTGCAATTTTGCGTCATAAACATTGTCGGTAATGGAAAAGAAAGTTCCGCTCAAATTATTCTTAAACTCCTGCACGGTTTTTGCGTCGTCTTTCAACTGTTCCACATCGACTTTTTCTAATTTTTCATAATTAGAAATATTGCCTTTGGTAACTTTGGCGATATTTGCCTTGCCGTTGTCCGAGCCGATATTAAAGTTTCCGTCAGACACAATCGCATAAGTGGTATTGCTATTGCTATCCGAAGAATGACCGTTATTGAGCAAGTTTTGAGCAAGGGTTTTGCTTACTGCATATTTACCGTGTCCTTGCTTGCCTGTGGCTTGTCCATTGTTGATTTCAAAACTATCCCAACCTGTGAGCATTTTTTCGCCGTCATTTGCTTTGGGGTTTTGTGCGGTTAAGTGTTCGGGTTTGTTGCCAAAACCGTTCATCGCAAAACCGCCGCCCAATCCCATAGAACTTGCGTCAGCGTGTGAATAGTTTTCCACATTTTCAAAAGAGAAATCTGCGGCGGTTAAATGGTTTTTATCTTTGGGAGCAGATGAGAGAACGGCTCCGCCTTTGCTTTTCAGGCTGCCTGAAAGGTTAATGTTGTAGCCGTCTTCTCCTGCAAACACGCCTGACTGCTCGCCCACAATCGCCGAACTTGCACTGGCTTTATCTTTTGAATAACTTGCACTGCCTGAAACACCGTAACCCACTGTGATGCTCCCTGAAATGTTTTCCTGCCTGCTGTCGTAAGTCATTGTATCTTGCAGGCTTTCGATATTCAAATCTTTGGCGGTTATATCAACCCCTTTGCCCGCAACCTGTCCGCCTTTGATATTAACCGTTTTGCCAGCAGTGATATTGGTTTGACCTGTGGAACTTCCCACATGGCTATTGCGATGCGTGGTGCTATCGGCATTCTCATGACCTTTGCCATAATTCGCTCCGCCTGTAAAACCAAAACTCATACCTTGACCAAACTCAACCGCAACCCCAGCATTCCAGCCAAAAGATTTATTCTGACTACGATTTGAATAAGTTTCTTCAAAAGACTGGATATTGACATTATTTTTCGCCGATAAATCCGTTTTTGTGCTACCTGAAACATCGCTTCCGATAATGTTTATATCGCTATCTCTTGCGGTGATATTCACGCTTTCGCCTAAAACTTGGCTCTCTTGGGCGTGAGTCGATACGGAATTGGACTCCTGCGTATTTTTCTGCTGTCCATAAGTAATCGAAACCTTAATCCCAGCCGTGCCAGCACCTTGCGACATATTGCCATTAGCCATTTGCCCCAAGCCTGCTTGCGTGTTTTGTAAGGCAGAACCTGCACTGTTATAAAGGTTATACGCACCGTACGCAGTATTCGCCGCCGCCATTGCATTAACACGATTATTTTTAGATTTACCCACTTTCTCCGCCGATTTCGCAACGCCATATGCCGCCTGTGCCATATCGGTAATCGCAGACGATAGGGCAATCGTCAAACCTTTCTGCTCAAAAGTCTGCTTGTATTTATCTTCGTTCTTGTTTTCGGCGGCTTTTATATCCACTTGGCTACCTGAAATTACGGTTTCACCGTTTGCAGCAGATACGGTAGAACCCACTTGTTCATAATTCTTACCTGCAAAAATTGTGGTGTCGCCGTTAAGACTTCCAACCATTGAACCGCTGTGTATAAGAGCAGTGTTATCACTCTCGGTCTTGGTCTTTTGTTGCCCAATCGTAAAGCCAATACCGCCTGTGCCGAGTAAGCCTGATTTTTTAACCGTTCTCTCTTCTTCGGTGTTATAAAAGTTTTGAGCGGCTTGAATTTTCACATCGCCGTTTTCAGAATAAATCACCGTGCCGTTATCCGATACGGCATTGGTGCCTGTGAGCGAAACATCACCTTTGCTCTGAATAACAACTCGATTGCCCGTAATGTTGCTGTGAATGGCTTCATCATCGTTTCGCACAATGCGGGCAGTTGTGGTTTTGCTGGAAAGCAATCCTTTTGATTTGCTTTCATAACCCTCGTCTAAATAAAGCGTCTGCCGTCCTTCTCTAATATCAACGCTGTTTTCACCATAAAGCGTGGTTGTGCCACTTTGGCTGTTGATATTCACCGCTGTGCCTGTGAGTTTATCGCTTGCCACAATTTTTATATCGCCATTGCCTGAAATGTTGCTACCCACTTCCTGCGTGGTTTCCACAATACGGTGATTTTTATCCGTTACTTCGCCAAATTTTTCTTTGTGGGCAAGGGTGATTGTGCCTAAATCAATATCTTTGGCAGTTAAAACAGTTTGACCGTTTTGTGCATTGTTTTCAATATTGGCGGCATTTGTGGTGATTTTGTCTTGGGCGTTTATTAAAATTAAACCGTCATCATTCTTGCCTGTGAGTTTCACTTGCCCCACTTGGTTTAACACCGTTGTGCCGTCTTGGTTAGTCGAAGTGGTGCTGGCAATATTCACCTTATCGGCAGTAAGTAATACCGCTCTGTCCGCCGTAACATCCCCGCCAATAA
>JAFWRB010000085.1 GCA_017508845.1 Neisseriaceae bacterium
TCATCATTCTCAAATATTGTTAATAAACATTCATTATTTAAAATAGTTTTTAATTCATTTATATGGTTTTTATCTTTTTTTATGCTTTGACATGTGTTTTTTAATGAGAGATAAAATTGCGGTGTTCCTATATCATTATTGTTTATTTTTTCTTTTAATAAAGACAAGTTATCGTTAAACATTTTCTTATTTTTATTATTAAGAAAGATTTTTACAACAGGCACTACAACAGCAGATATAATTGTTATAAGTGCTGCAAGTATCTGAATTATAGTATTAAATTTTTCAAAAAACATTGATATTATTTCCATTGTTAATAAAATCCTAATTACTTAATTTTTCAGGCTGCCTGAAAACAGTATTTATCATCAAGTTTCTTAAATTGTAACCAAGCGTTTCGCTGTGATGGGGAGATTGCCACGCCGTACGTTACGCACGGCTCGCAATGACGATATAGGTTTCAGGCAGCCTGAAAACAAATATACAGCGTTTAATCTTCGCTATATCCCAATTTTTTCAGCAAATACTCTAACTCATCATGGGACGAAAAGGCGAAGGTGATTTTGCCTTGTCCTTTTAAGCCGCATTGAATGGCGACTTCCATATTCAGCAATTCGGCAAGTTTGTTTTGCAGGCGTTGAATGTCGGCATCGACCGATTTGGAACGCAAGTTGCTTTTCACATTGGGTTTGGCAGAACGGCGTTCGACTTCTCGCACCGACCAGCCGTTTTTGGCGGCGCGTTGTGCGAGCGAAATTTGTTCAACCACAGGCAGGGTGATTAAGGCACGAGCGTGTCCCATTTCGATTTTTCGTTCGTAAAGCAAGTCCTGCACAGGTTCTGGAAGATTGAGTAATCTCAATGAGTTAGATACGCTACTGCGGCTTCTGCCCACTGCGTCTGCGGCTTGTTCGTGGGTTAAGCCAAATTCGTCAATTAAGCGTTTTAAGCCTGCGGCTTCTTCTATCGGATTTAAGTTTTGTCGCTGAATGTTCTCGATTAAGCCGATTGCCAAAGCGTTTTCATCGCTAATGCTTTTGATGACCGCTGGAATTTCCGTTAAACCTGCCAACTGTGCGGCACGCCAGCGGCGTTCGCCTGCGATGAGTTCGTAGTTTTCAAAACCAAATTCTCGTACGATAATCGGCTGAATCACGCCTTGTGCCTTGATTGAATCGGCTAATTCTTGCAAACTTTCGTCATCAATTTGCGAACGCGGTTGGTAGCGTCCAGGCTCAACTTGGGCAATCGGCAACACCGATAAACGGTCTTCCGTGCCAATATTTTCAATGCCTGACGCTAATAATTGATTTAATCCTGTACCTAATGCTTGTTTTTTCTTTGCCATTATTGAAAACTCCTGCAAAATCTTGCAATATTTTGGTAGGCAAAAATGCCCACCTTATGATTTATTTTTTCCCTTTTTTATTCAACCGCTTCCATAATTCGTCTGCCAAGGCAAGATAGGCTTCGCTGCCTTTGGCGGTTTTGTCATACGCCGAAATCGGCTTACCGTGGCTGGGGGCTTCGGCTAAACGCACATTGCGTGGGATTTCGGTTTTGAACATAAACTTGTCAAAATGCTGTTCCAACTGTTTAGAAACTTCTTGCGACAGATTATTGCGTCCGTCAAACATGGTTTTTACCACGCCCACCACTTCCAACGCAGGATTTAAGCCACTTTGACGGATTTTTCTCATCGTTGCCACCAAATCCGACAAACCCTCCAAAGCGTAATATTCGCACACCATTGGAATAATAATGCCGTCAGCGGCGACCAATGCACTTAAAGTGAGTAGGGTTAAAGTCGGCGGACAGTCAATAATAATGCAGTCGTAATTGTCTCGCACCGACACCAAAGCGTGTCGCAGACGCATTTCCTTGGCACCTTCTAATGCCAAATCAATTTCTGCCCCTGCTAAATTACGGTTGGCTGCCAGAACATCAAAACCGCCTGTTTCCGAGTGCAACAAGGCAGCCTGAATATCCGCCTTACCCGTTAAAACCTGACAAGTGCCAAATTTGACATTGTTTTTGCTAATGCCCGAACCCGTAGTGGCATTGCCTTGCGGGTCTAAATCCACTAACAAAACACGCAATTTTTGGTGAGCCAAAGACGCAGCCAAATTCACCGCAGTCGTGGTTTTGCCCACGCCGCCTTTCTGATTAGCCACAGCAATAATGTGTCCCATTATTCCCCCTTAACCGCCATTTCAACAATATGCCGAGAACCGTCTATAAAAGGCACTTTCACTTCAACTACCTGTTTTACCATAATATTTTCAGGCAGCCTATCCACTTCTTCATACGGATAAACGCCTTTCATCGCCAACCACACGCCGTTTTTGGACAGCAAATGCGAAGATAATCGCACAAAATCACCCAACTCTGCAAACGCCCGCGAAACAATGGTATCAAATTGAATTGCTTGAATATTTTCTACGCGTTCGCTGATTACTTCTACATTATTCAAGCCTAATTCAATCACCGCTTGGCGTAAAAACGCTGTTTTTTTACTGTTGCTATCAACAAGCGTAACCGCCAAATCAGGACGATAAATGGCAAGCGGAATACCTGGCGTTCCCCCGCCCGAACCCACATCTAACACAGTTTTTGCGGTATCAGGCACAAACGGCGTTAATGATAAACTGTCTAACAAATGATGATAAACCATTTGCCGTTCGCCTTTTAATGCCGTCAAATTATACGCCACATTCCACTTTTCTAATAAATCAATATACAAACATAACTGATTGAATTTATTATCCGTTATGGCAAGATTCATCATCGCCAAACCGTCAGTTAATTGCGTTTGAGATTGTGCGTCCATATAGATTTTAAATGTGCAAAAAACAAAAGCGTTATTTTATCACATAGATAGATACGAGATTGTTTTCAGGCAGCCTGAAAATTAAATCATCATTGCCCATTGTCTTTCAGGCTGCCTGAAAGTTTTTTTCGCAACGCAAAAAAGATGATTTACATTCATAAATGTATGTATAATTTGCCCTTACGAAAAAGGGTAAATTGTCATACAATAACCCGTTTTATTTGATATAAATCAATCGTTTTATAAAGTGTCCAAAGGCTGCCTGAAAGGTGAAACAAAGCGGTATCGAAAATGTATCCGTTTTGCCTGAACTGTTCATTGTTTTTCAGGCAGCCTGAAAGATTGTAATTGTTTGATTTATTGTTAAGTTTTTGTTAATTTTGTTTGGATATTTTTCGTTCTTTTTTGGGGCTGATAAAAATGACACACATTAGACTTCTTAAATACACAGCAATCGCTTTGGCAACAGTAGCGGCATTGACGGCGTGTAAGCCAAAACAACAACAGCCGCAGGGCGGTTTGCCTGTGGTTTCGGTGATTGAAGCAAAACCTGAAACGGTTAAGTTAAATACGGCTTTGACGGGGCGTTTGGAAGCTTCTCGCGTCGCCGAAGTTCGTGCAAGGGTGCAAGGTGTTGTTTTGAAAAGGCTTTTTGAAGAAGGCTCGCAGGTAAAGCAAGGTCAGCCTTTATTTTTGATTGATGACGCTCCTTACCGTGCAGCCAAAGCGTCTGCACAGGCAGTGTTTGATAAGGCTCGGGCGGATATGAACCGTATGAAACCCTTAATGGAAGCAGGGGCGATTAGTCGTCAGGAATGGGACGCTATTGTTCAGGGCTATCAGGTTGCCAAGTCTAATTTGGAAACGGCAAATATCAATTTTAGTTATGCTCATGTAACGGCACCTATTTCAGGCAGAATTGGGCGTGCGGAAGTCAGTGAGGGTGCGTTAGTTAGCCCAAATGCCGCAACGCTGATGGCGACTATTCATCAGGATAATCCTTTGTATATTAACTTTACGCAATCGGCTGATGAAGTGATGAAAATGCGGCGTGATATTGCGTCTGGCAAGATTACGGCGATTGACGGCGAAATCCCTGTGCGTGTGTTTTTTAATGATGGCACGGAATACGAACACACGGGTAAATTGCTTTTTACTGACCCCACTGTCAATGCGACTACGGGGCAGGTTTCTTTGCGTGCGGTGATTCCCAATCCTGATAATATCTTGTTTGCAGGCTTGTTTGTGTCGGTTGAAATTGCGAATACAGAAATTCCAAATGCGATTGTATTGCCACAACAGGCGGTAACAAGAGGGCAAACCGATGTGGTGATGATTGTTAATAAAGACGGTTCATACGCACCACGCCCTGTGGTTGTTTCGGGTCAGCAGGGCAATAACTGGATTATCACAGGCGGCTTAAATCAAGGCGATAAGGTGATTATTGACGGTATGGCGATTGTGCAAATGATGGGGGCAAAACAGGTGCAAACCAAGCCGTGGGGCGTGGATATGCCGCCCGCTGGTATGCCGCCACGAGGTCAAGCAGGTCAAGGCGGTCAAGCAGGGCAGCCTGAAAACAAGGGGCAGCCTGAAAATCATTCAGAAAATGCAGAACAAAGGCAGCCTGAAACTTCTGCCAAAACAGAATAAGCGATTGTTTCAGGCAGCCTGAAACACCGCAAGGGGTGTGTTTATGACCGACAATATTCGCCGTATTGACCGTGTATTAAGCGAAGAAATGGCTCTTGCCATTATTGACCGTTGCGATTATGGCGTAGTGTCGTGTTTTGATGATAATGGCAAAATCTTTTCTATTCCCCTGTCGTTGGTGCGAGAAGACAGTTGTTTGTATATTCACGGTGCAAAAGCAGGCAGTAAAACGCAGTTGTATCAGAACGGCAGAGAAGTGCAAATTGTGTGCGTGGCAGACAATCGTCCGCCACCATTAGAACAAGACGCATTTTTCGCCATTCAAAACGATGCAAAAGCGTTGGCACAACAGGTTTTTACCACAAAATACGAAAGTGCCATTTGCACGGCAAATGCTTATCAAGTGCTTGATGAGCAACAGAAAAAACATGCTTTGCGATTATTGTGTGAAAAATATTGTGCAAAATATATGACGGCATTTAATACGGCGGCGGATATGTATTTAGATAAAATGAATATTTATCGTTTTGATATGAAAGAGATAATTGCCAAATCAAATAAATCTTTTCAGGCAGCCTGAAAGAATATATTAAATAAGGAATAATAGAATGCAAATTGTATTACGCAACCATATAAACAATAGGATTATCAAGGGGTAAGACTATGGCTCGTTTTTTTATTGACCGCCCGATTTTTGCGTGGGTGATTGCCATTTTTATTATTTTGGCAGGTTTGGTTTCGATTAAATTTTTGCCTGTCAATCAATATCCGCAGGTAACGCCGCCTAAGATTATGCTGATAGCGTCCTACCCTGGTGCGGACGCGGAAACCATTGACAGCAGTGTGATGTCGATTATGGAAGACCAAATGAACGGCATTGACGGTTTAATGTATATGGAATCGCAATCGTCCGCTAATTCAGGCAGCCTGACATTGACTTTTAGCACGGAAACAAATGAAGACATTGCCCAAATGCAGGTGCAAAACAGGCTTTCTCGCATTGAGTCGCGTCTGCCCGATATGGTTACGCAATTAGGCATTCAGGTATTCAAACGCTCATCTAACTTCTTAATGTTAGTTTCCTTACATTCGGAAGATTTAGCCAAAGACGAAATGGGCGATTATGCCAACCGCAATATTCTGCCTGAATTGCAACGCTTACCTGGAGTGGGTTCGGTGCAAATGTTTGGTGCAGAGCGTGCTATGCGGGTGTGGGTCGATCACAATAAACTCAAAGCCTTAAATTTAAGTTTTATTGATGTCAATAATGCGATTGCTATGCAAAATACGCAAATTGCGGCAGGCACAATGGGTAAATTAGGCACCATTCCGAACGATTTTCATCAGGAAATTTTGGCAACGGTAACTGTGCCAAGCCGTATGAAAAGCGTTGAAGAATTTGAAAATATGATTTTGCGTGCGGGTGCGGACGGTTCTATTGTGCGGCTTAAAGATGTGGCACGGGTTGAATTAGGCTCGCAAGAGTATGATGTGGCTATGCGGCTTAATAAAAAACCCACAATCGGTATCGGCGTGCAGTTGTCGAATACAGGCAACGCTATGGAAGTGTCTGCTGCCATTCAAAAGAAAATGGCAGAATTGCAACCTTATTTTCCGTCTGATATGTCGTGGTCGGTGCCGTATGATTCTTCCACATTCGTGGGTTTGTCGATTAGCAAAGTGGTGCATACATTAGTTGAAGCAATTTTCTTGGTGTTTGTGGTGATGTTTATCTTCCTGCAAAACTGGCGATACACCTTAATTCCCACAATTGTTGTGCCGATTTCGCTGCTTGGGGCGTTGGCTGTGGTGTATGCACTGGGTATGTCCATCAATGTGCTGACGATGTTCGCTATGGTGTTAGTCATCGGGATTATTGTCGATGACGCCATTGTGGTGGTGGAAAATGTCGAACGCATTATGGTGGAAGAAAAACTCTCACCCAAAGAAGCCGCGAAAAAAGGTATGGACCAAATTTATGGGGCGATTATCGGTATTACCGCCGTTTTAATTGTGGTGTTTATTCCGATGGCGTTTTTCAGCGGTTCCACAGGCAATATTTACCGCCAGTTTGCGATTGTGATGTCGGTATCCATTGCATTCTCCGCCTTTTTGGCGTTGTCGCTCACGCCTGCCTTGTGCGGCACGCTGCTTAAACCCATTCCTGAAAATCATCACGATAAAAAAGGCTTTTTCGGCTGGTTTAACCGCGTGTTCAAAACAACGGCTAAATCGTATGAAAGCGGTGCGGCACGGCTGTTACAAAAGGGCAGCAGAATGTTTATTCTGTATGCGATGATTATCGGCGTGGCGGTTTTCACAATGTCAAAATTACCCACAGGCTTTATTCCCGAAGAAGACCAAGGCAATTTGATGATGATGTATCAACTGCCGTCAGGGGCAACAATGGAACGCTCTATGAAAACCGTTGAAACCTTTGAAAATGTAGTCGGTTCTCTGCCGGAAGTGGAAAATGTGGCTGTGATTAGCGGTTTTTCCTTTGGCGGTAGCGGGGAGAACTCGGGTATGGGCTTTGTTACCTTAAAAGACTGGAAAGAACGCAAGGAAAGAGGACAAGACGCTTCATCTTTGGCGGGCAAAATCACAGGTATGATGATGGGCACGCTGCGAGATGGCTACGCTGTGGGCATTGTGCCGCCTGCAATTATGGGCTTGGGTAACGGCAATGGTGTGTCGTTTCGCTTGCAAGACCGTTCAGGTAAAGGACACGCTGCTTTGCTTGCGGCACGCAATCAGTTTCTCGGTATGGCACAGCAAAGCAAAATTTTAACGGGTGTTCGCCCAGAAGGCTTGGAAGATTCTGCCCAAATGCACATTGAAATTAACCGTGATGCGGCAGCCGCACAGGGTGTTTCTTTTGCGTCTATTGGCACGGTGTTATCTACTGCAATCGGTTCTAAATATGTGAATGACTTTGATAACAACGGACGCTTGCAACGCGTGATTGTGCAATCCGAACCCAAAGACCGCCTGCAACCCGAAGATATTTTAAATCTCACCGTGCCAAACGCACGCGGCGAACCTGTGCCACTGTCGGCATTTGCCAAGATTGAATGGATTAACGGTCCGACTATGACCGTGCGTTATAACGGTTATCCCGCAATGAAAATTACCGCGTCCCCTGCCGAAGGTTACAGCAGTGGCGAAGTGATTGCCGAAATGGAACGCATAGCCAAACAACTGCCACCTGGTTTTGGCTTTGAATGGACAGACGCAACGCTCGAAGAAATTCAGGCAGGGGCACAAAGTTATATTTTGTATGCCTTTTCCATCTTGATTGTTTTCTTGTGTTTGGCGGCATTATATGAAAGTTGGACGATTCCTTTGGCGGTAATGTTAGTTGTGCCTTTGGGCTTTTTGGGCGTGGTTTTGGGTGTGTGGATTCGCAATACTTTTGCAGGATTATTAGGCATACCGCCAAGTTATGCCGCCGATGTGTATTTCCAAATCGGTATGGTAACGGTGATTGGTTTATCTGCCAAAAACGCCATTTTGATTGTTGAATTTGCCAAAGACTTACAAAAGGCAGGTGCAACCGCTTATCAGGCAGCCTTAACCGCCGCTCACTTGCGTTTCCGCCCGATTTTAATGACTTCTTTTGCCTTTATTTTGGGCGTTGTGCCACTGTATATCGCCACAGGAGCCAGTTCCGCCAGCCAGCGTTCAATCGGCACAGGCGTATTCTGGGGTATGCTCATCGGTACAATCTTGGCAGTGAGTTTTGTGCCACTCTTCTATTTGACAATTCGTAAGATATTCAAAGGCAAGGAAGAAACGGCATAAAATAACTTTCAGGCAGCCTGAAACTTAATAATCCAAAAAAGAAAGCAAAAAAATGACATTCAAACCCCATACTTTAACCGCCATTTTAACCGCAAGCGTTTTATCGGCTTGTACTTTGGCACCAAACTATCATCGTCCCGAAGTCAATGCCCCAGTGATTGACGACAATAATGCACGCCAAGCGAATGCTGTGCGGGCTGTGGAAATTGAGTGGCAAGCCTATTTTGCTGACCCACGCCTAAAAGCCTTAATTGATGCGGCGTTGCAACACAATACCGATTTGCGTTTGGCAGTGTTGAATGCAGACGCGGCTCGGGCTCAATATGGCATTCAACGCTCGGAATTGTTTCCAAGCATAGGAGCGAGTGGAGCGATGACGCGTAATCGTGTGTCGCAGGATTTAAGTCCCACAGGTCAAGCCTATATTTCAGAGCAATATTCGGTTGGCTTGGGCGTTACTGCTTGGGAGTTAGATTTGTTCGGCAAAGTACGCAGTCTGAATAACGCCGCCGTGCATAATTATTTTGCCGCTCGTAACAGTGCAGACGCTGCTAAAATTAGCATTATTGCAGCGGTTGCCAAGTCGTATTTTGCGGAAAAATCGGCACAGGAAAGTATGGATTATGCCGATAAGACTTTGAAAACACGACAAGAAAGTCATCGCTTATCGGAAATCAGCCACAAGGCGGGGGTGATTTCCGATATTGCCTTAAATCAATCGTTAAGCCAAATTGAACAAGCCAAAGCCGCATACGCCGCCGCTCAAATGCAAAGAGATGCGGCTCGCAATGCTTTAACCGTTTTAGTGGGCGGGGTGCTGCCTGAAAACCTGCCAGATGGCAAGCCTTTAACATTAGAAGCACAGTTTAATAACCAAATTCCAGCAGGCTTATCGTCCGATATTTTGACGCAACGCCCCGATATTTTATCTGCCGAAGAACAACTTAAAGCCGCAAACGCTCAAATCGGAGCGGCAAGAGCGGCGTTTTTTCCCAGCATTAAACTTACAGGTTCGGGCGGCTTTGCCACTGGCGAGTTAGACAATCTTTTTCACGGCACGGCACGAGTGTGGAGTTTTTCGCCACAAATCAATATACCGATTTTCACTTGGGGTGCAGTCAAATCAGGCTTGGACTTGGTGAAAGTACGAAAAGAAATGTCGATTGTGCAGTATGAACAAGCCGTACAAAACGCTTTTCGAGATACTTCGGACGCCTTGAACGCTCAAAAAACCCTGTCCGAACAAGCGGCAGCACAAGAAAAAATTGCACAAGCAACAGGCAAAGTGTTGCAACTAACCGAGATGCGACACAAACACGGCGTATCGAGTTCTTTGGATTTGCTTGACGCACAACGCCAAAGTTTCACCGCCGAAACCGCCCTAATCAATGTGCGTTTGCAACAGTTGAATAATCGTGTGGATTTATACAAAGCCTTTGGCGGGGGTGTGAAATAAGCGTTTTCAGGCAGCCTGAAACTTTTGATTTAAGGATAAAAAAAATGACCACACCATTTATAGAATTTCAAAATATATCATTTGCTTATGGCGAACGCCCGATTATTAGCGACATTAACTTTGCCATTTATCACGGCGAATCAATTGCCATTATGGGCGGTTCTGGTTGTGGCAAGACCACGCTATTGCGGTTAATTACGCGTCAGTTAGAACCGAATAGTGGCAGAATTTTGATTAACGGTAAGGAGTTAGCGGCGTTTTCGCGTGATGAATTGTATGAATATCGCCGTTCTATGGGGGTTTTGTTTCAGTTTGGGGCGTTATTTACCGATTTATCGGTGTATGACAATGTGGCGTTTCCTTTGCGAGAACACACTGACTTGCCCGAAAGCGTGATTCGCGACTTGGTTTTGCTTAAATTAGACGCAGTGGGCTTGCGTGGCACGCAAGACTTAATGCCGTCCGAATTGTCAGGCGGTATGAGCCGCCGCGTGGCGTTAGCACGCACGATTGCATTAGACCCTGCGTTAATGCTGTATGACGAACCTTTTACAGGACTTGACCCCATTTCTTTGGGCGTAACCGCACACCTAATCGCACGCTTAACCAAAGCCCTGCACGCCACAGGCATTATGGTAACCCACGACATTGGTGCGTCTTTGTCGCTGGTTGATAGAATTTTATTTATGGCACAGGGCAAAATCATCTTTTCAGGCAGCCCCGATGAAATGCAACACACCGATGAACAATGGGTGCAACAATTTATTAACGGCAGACCACA